>CAMTYI010000072.1:0-37141 GCA_947085925.1 uncultured Gammaproteobacteria bacterium | reverse complement strand
GCCATTATCGGTATCCCACTCCGAGTTTGATAAATCCTTGCGGGTGGGAGCCTGTTCGCGGCGCAGGCCGGTGATCCATGCCTTTTTGCCCGTCAGGGCGCGCCTCAATGGCTCGACCTTGCGAATACCACAGCAGCGCTTGCGCAGATCCACGCTGTCGTAAAAAGCATTTGGGCCGTTGCTATGGATATATTCTTCGACGGCGGACGCCTGCGGGAAGTAGGCGGTGATGGCAATGTTGCTGTAACGCTGCCACACGTCCTGCATGAGCTTGTAGGTCTCTTCCGGCAGGCGGCCGGTATCGAGGCTGAATATGCCGATGGCGGGCGCGTGTTTGGCGATGAGATCGGTGAGTACCATGTCCTCCGCGCCGAAGCTGTTGGCAAAGGTGACGGGCTGATAGTCCGCTGCAATGCTTTTCAGCAGGGCGAGGGTGGCGTCGATTTTTTGTTGAAGCTGCGTATCCAGACTCATGATTTTCTCTGTTCTCTAATAATTTCTAGTGTGCTTGTGCGGCGGCTTTTTTCACGGTGATACGCGTTGTCGTGCCGCGCTCCTCTTTGTAGAGTACGCGGTGTCCATCGCCTTCCAGGCTGGAGGCTACCTGCTGGGTGGATTCGCCGGATTCCAGCAGAAAATCCACCACATCGCCTACCTGAACGGCATTCAGTGCGTTGCGTGCCTTGAGGTAGTGCAGCGGGCAACCGTAGGTGGACAGGTCTATGACCTCGGCAGTCTTGGCCTTCGCCGCAGGCGCGGTGATGGAGACGGTCAGGTTGAGCTGGCGGTCAAGGCCTTGGCAGGCCTGAGCGGATTGCGCGATCCAGGCATCCTGTTCCGCCACCAGCGTGGCATATCCCTGTTCATCGAAGGTGTTTTTCAATTGCGCGATGCTGCTGGCCATTTCCGCCAGTTTGGCGCCTAGGTGGGCGTCCTGCTGCAAAGACTCCTGCAACACCGCCGCGATTGCGGGCAATCCAGGCACGGCTGCGCGCCCTGAAGAGAACAGCAATGACTCGCCGATCAGGCGGCCTATCGCTTCGCTGCACTCCAGCGCGTCCAGGTATTTGTGCTGAGATGCAAAGGAATTGCGGCAATCGCGCTCGTAGGTTGCCTCGGCAAAGTGCGATGCAACGAACTCCTGCGCTGCCCCGGCGCACTCACCACCACCGAGTTGCAGCACCTTGAAGTCATTGGCTTCGCCGTGATCGTGGAGTACGGAAGACAATTCCTCGGGTGCGACCTTGACGAGGTCTTGCAGCAGTTCCGTAAAGTATTCCTTGCCGTGGCGGTGCGCCCAGTGGAAGAAAGTTTCGCCTTCGTTACGATCCTTGGTGTAGGTCTCCTCTACGCGTGTAACCGCAGTCTCGATGCGTGCGGCGGGTACGGACGGGCCTTTGAGGGCCAGCCCGCCTGCGCTACGGCCATCGCCACCGAAGTACGTCTGGTAGTGCGGCACCAGCTTGCCGTGCAGGCGGTTGCCCTCGCCGTAGATGCCGATGTCGCCGGTCTCGGGTTGCGCGCAGCCGTTATGGCAACCACTGGCGCGGATGCGCAAGTCGGAGGTGCCACCGGAGATTTTGGTGCCGATGATTTTGCTGGAGGTGATGCCCAGGCGGCAGGTGGAGGTGCCGGGGCAGGCGACCACATCGTCACCGGCCTTGGGTTCGCCCAGGCCCAGCGCTTCAATCCCGGCGCGAATTGAAGGGATGGCGACCTCGGGCACATTTAGCAGCATCAGGTTTTGATCCTGGGTGACGCGCATGTCCTGCAAGCCCTGGTCTTCCATCAGCTTGACGATGCCGCGCATCTGCGGGCCGGTGATGTCGCCGATGGGGATGCTGACCGGGAATACGTGCAAGCCGGGCTGTTTTTGCGCGAACACATGGCGCGGCGCACCCATGCCGCAGGCTTCGCCCGGCGTGCCGCCTGTCCACACGCCAGCGGGGCGAGGTTTGTCTGCGAGGGCCGCCTTGGTGCGGACAAATTCCTCCTTGTATTTCTCGACAAAGCCTTGTGCGCCAAACTTGTCCACCAGGAACTTGATGCGCGCCTTGGCGCGACGTTTGCGGTCGGAATAACGATGGTGCAGGGAGACGATAGCCTCAATGCTCGGCAGCAGGTCTTGCTCCTCAATGAACTCCTCAACCGTAATCGCCTCGTGCGGCTTATGGCCCAACCCGCCGCCCGCCACGATTTTGAAGCCATAGCGCCCGTCTTTTTTGACCGCCACCGCGCCCAGATCGTGCATCATGCCCTGCGCGCAATCGGCCTCGCAGCCGGAGAAGCTCATTTTGAACTTGCGCGGCAGATGCTGAGTCAGCGGATGACGCAGGAAGTGCGTAACTGTCCCTTCCATCAGCGGCGTGATATCGAGATGTTCACGTGGGCACACCCCCGCGAGCGGGCAGGCGGTGATGTTGCGCACGGTATTGCCGCAGGCCTCGCGCGTGGTAAGCCCAGCGTCGGCTAGACGGCGCATCGCCGCAGGGGTGTGTTCCAGCGGTACATAGTGGATCTGGATGTCCTGGCGGGTGGTGATATGCACCACCGGATGGTTGACGTATTGCTCCAGCACATCGGCGATGGCGGTGAGTTGCGCGGGATTCAGCGTGCCGCCGGGGATTTTGACGCGCATCATGTTCACGCCATCCTGGCGCTGGCCATAGACGCCATGCTGAAGGCGGATCGACATGAAGCGGTCCGGGTCTATCTGTAAGCCCAGATAGGATTTGACCGCCTCTTCGTAGCGGCTGATCTCCTCGCTATTGACGAGATGTTCTGCGTTAATCATCGGTTATTCTCCACTTCATGGGCGCCACGGCGTCCCTTGGTCAATATATTGCTATTTGATATTCTCAGCGTCCACGAAAAACACGAAAGACACGAAAAAACTTCATGGCACAATGCGCTCAATTGTTGCCTTCAGATGGCAACCGAAATTGACCAGCAAACCTAGCAGCCCGTTGCTTTCAGGTAGTTCAGTACCTGCGCCTTATGTGTTCCAGTTGTGACAGCAAGCGCTTTAAGTTCAATAATAATGGATTCATGGCAAATAAAGTCAGGAATGTAGGTTTGCTGCAACGCTTCACCCTTGTAGAAAAGCCTCAGCTACTGGTGTGCGGCAAAGGGAGTCCCGCGTTTTGACAACGCCTTCAGCGCTCCTGCCACAGCACCGGCAAGGATCGTGACCGGCACGCGCCAATGAACAAAACGTTGCAGGTTCAGCCTGGATTGGGCGATGAGCAGCAGCGCAATGCCCAGTGATGAAGCCGACCACCAGGCCTGCTACGGTATATGCCCATTCCATCCAGCCGACCAGCCTCACTACCGTTGCACTATTTTAAACGACGCGGCCTGAAACTATAACAATCCATGGATATCATTAAAAGTAATAAATTATCATTATATAATAACGATTTGTTATATTTTATGCGGACGTTCCCCAGCGGCGATGGACGAACCGCTGTTCCAGGCGGCTGAACAGCCAGCGATCCGTCATTAGACCAACGAACATGATGACCGCCATCACCGCCACCACCAGCGACATGTCGTGCAATTCGCGGCCTCGCTCCAGCAGGGAGCCAAGACCCACCCCCACCAGCAGCAGTTCGGCGGCCATTAATGAGCGCCAGGCAAACGACCAGCCCAGCTTTGCTCCGGTCAGTACGGCGGGCAGTGTGGCAGGCAACATTACATGGACGTACAGCCGCCAGCCGCTGGCGCCCAGCACATGGGCCGCCCGCATATAAAGTGGCGGCAGGTTTTTGACCCCGTCGCGTGTCGCCAGGGTCAATGCCATGACGGCACCCATCACCACCACAAAGATCATTGCGCTCTCGCCCAGGCCGAACCACAGCACCGCCAGAGGCAACCAGCAAATACTCGGCAGTGCCTGTAACCCCATCGCAAGCATCCCAACCGTCTCGTTCAGCCAGCGCACACGGCCCAGCAACAGGCCGAGCGGTATGCCGATGCACAGCGCCAGTCCATACCCGATCAGTAGCCGTTGCATGCTGATGGCGATGGCGGCCAACAGCGATTGGTCGCTCATGCCAAGCCACAGCGTTTCCGTCACCTGCGGCAATGAGGGGAAGATCATCTCGTCCCATACTTCCAGCAACACCAGTGCGTGCCAGAGGCCTATCAATGAGGCAAAAAATGCCAGTCGCATTGCGTAGATGCGCCAGCGGTCGAGCCGGTCTTTGCGTGCCTTGGTTTGCGCGATGGCAGTGAGCGCTGCGGATGGGGCTTGGTGCGCAACGTTATTCATCTTTAAAACCCCTCTTTGTCCACGAAAAACACGAAACTCACGAAACTCACGAAATAAAACAAAAACAGGGTTTGCTTCGGTAATCTGCCGGATCGGTGGCAAGTAAAGCAGCGAGATACATTTGAATATTTTCGTGTTTTTTCGTGGCTTTCGTGGATAACTGGTTTTTTTAGGTTCATCAGTCTATTCCTTCCTCGTGGGTGGCCTGTAACACTTCGCCACGCAAGTCGTCGCGGATGGTCGCCGCGATTTTGACCAGTCCGACATCCTCAATATGACGGGGGCGGGGCAGGTCAATGTCATAGATGCTCTTTACATGGCCCGGACGGGCCGTCATGACGATGACACGGGTGCCGAGACGCACTGCTTCGCGCACATTGTGGGTTACGAAGATGACAGTTTTGCGGGTGCTCGCCCACAAGTCTTCCAGTTCGTCGTGGAGCATGTCTCGCGTTTGGGCGTCCAGCGCGGCAAATGGCTCGTCCATGAGCAGGATGTCAGGATTCGGCGCCAATGCCCGCGCCAGAGCTACGCGCTGTTTCATGCCGCCCGACAGTTCATGCACCCATGCCTGGGTGAAGCGCGACAAATGCACCATGTGCAGCAGCTTTTCGGCACGTTCACGCCTCTCCGGCTCGGGCACGCCGGCCATTTTTAACCCGAACATGACGTTTTGCAGGACGTTAAGCCACGGAAAGAGGCCGGATTCCTGAAACATCACCACGCGGTCGGGGCCGGGGCCGGTTACGGGCTTGCCATTTGCGATCACTTGACCTGTATCCGGCTTTGCCAGTCCTGCGACCAGATTCAGCAGGGTGGACTTGCCGCAGCCCGACGGGCCAACGATGCAGACAAATTCGCCTTCGTCTATTGACAGCGACGTTTCCGCCAGCGCCTGCACCGCACCGGATTGCGACCAAAATACCTGGGATACGCCGTTGATCTCTACTTTGGGCATTTCGCCTCTCCTAACTTAGCGTTTGACCGTGGCAGGCGTAACGACCAGAGGTTTGCCGCGTTCGCGCAGTGCCTCATTGAGCAGTGACAGGTCAAAAATGGGCGCCACGTCGGGTGGCTGGGCGCCCGGCAGATACTTCAACTCCCAAGCCTGTCTGGCAGCTTTCAGGAGTGCGCCGGGGATGGGGTCGTAAGTGGCGGCCATCCGCGTAAAGGCTTCATCCAATTGCGCCGCAGGCAGGGGCTTGCCCATCAGATTGGTGAGCTGGGCGTTGATGTTGTGCTTGGCCTCATCAGGCTTCTGGATAATCGCTTCCGTCAGGCCGACGTGGGTGCCGACAAAGCGCTTAACCAAGGCACGGTTTTTCGCCAGAAAATCGGTGCGGACGACCAGCAGGGTGGAGGGAAATTTACCCTCCGGCCATAGGTCTCTTTCGTCAATAAATAGGGCACCACCGGCTTCCTGTATCAGGCGGGTGGCCCATGGCTCTGGCACCCAGGCGGCGTCCAGCTCCTTGCGCTGGAACAGGGTAAAAATTTCCGGGTTTTTGACCGGCATGACCTGCACACTGACCGCATCCAACCCCTTGACCTTGAGCCAGGAACGCAGAGCGACATCCTGGGTGTTGCCCAGCCCCGGCACCGCTACCCGCTTGCCTTTCAAATCAGCCGGGCTGCGAATGCCTGCATCCTTACGCACCACCAGCGCTACGCCGCCACTGGCCGCACCGGCAATGACACGCAGCACCCGGCCCTTGGAGCGGACATAGGCGTTGAGCGCGGGGCTGGGGCCGACATAGGCAAGATCCAGCTCGTCTGCCAGCAAGGCTTCCATGGCGCCAGCGCCGGCATTGAACGCCGTCCATTCAACCTTGGCCCCGGCATTTTTTTCGAATTCACCCGTCTCCCGCCCAACCAGCGCTTGAGGGTGGGTAAGATTGGGAAGATGCCCAACGCGTATAACCGTATCCGCGAAGGCGGACGAACCCGTTGCGAGTGACAAAATCACGCCATAAAACCCTGCTAATAACCGCCAACGCATATCGCTAATCTCCTTGGAGTTGTGTACTAAACTTGGGGTGAACTATAGGGGAGTTGACTTAGAATAAAAAATAATAAAATATGATAGATATATAACTTAATATTATATTTTGGTGACCGTATGAATATTCAGCAATTGCGTTACATCCGTGAAGTGGCGCGCTCGGGGCTCAGCGTTTCGGCCGCCGCCAAAAAACTGCACACCGCCCAGCCCGGCATCAGCAACCAGATCCGTTTGCTGGAGGAAGAGCTGAATGTGCACATCTTCGAACGCGGCGCCAAGCGTCTGACCGGGCTGACGTCGCCTGGCAAGGCGGTGCTGGCGATAGCGGAGCGCATTTTGCGCGACATGGAGAACATCAGGCAGGTGGGTGAGGAGTTTTCCAACGAAACCATCGGTGCATTTTCCATTGCCACCACCCACACCCAGGCACGTTACGCCCTGCCTCCCGTGGTAAAGGCCTTCACCGAGCGCTATCCCGGCGTGAGCCTGCACATGCACCAGGGCAACCCGGCGCAGGTCACGGAATTTGTCAGGTCAGGGGTGTCGGATATTGCGATAGCCACGGAGACGCTTACCTCGTTCGAGGATCTGGCGACTCTGCCGTGTTACCAATGGAACCGTTGCGTGGTAGCGCCGCCCGGGCATCCGGTATTGGATGAGGGGCCGCTGACGCTGGAGGCGGTTGCCCGTTATCCCATTGTTACCTATGACTCTGCCTTCACCGGGCGCTCCAAGATCAATCAGGCCTTCGAGGCGCAGGGGCTGGAACCAAACGTGGTATTTACCGCGCTCGACTCGGACGTGATCAAGACTTATGTCGAACTGGGTCTGGGGATAGGTCTGCTTACCAGCATGGCCTTCGACCCCGTGCGCGACACCAGCCTGCGCGCCATCGACGCCGCGCATTTGTTCGAGCCCAGCACTACCCGCATCGGTATCCGCCGTGACAGTTATCTGCGCGGCTATATGTACGCCTTCATCGAACTCTTCGCGCCACACTTGACGCGAAAGGTGGTGGAGGCCGCTATGACGGGGTAGCAGGGCGCGCTATTACTCCGCCACCACAATATTCACCAGCTTGCCGGGCACCACAATCATTTTCTTGATGGCGCTACTATCGACGAAGCGTTTGACGTTTTCGTCGGCGAGCGCCACGGCTTCGATTTCGGGGCGCGATGCGGTGGCGGGCACGCAGATGCGGCCGCGTAGTTTGCCGTTGACCTGGACGACGAGTTCGATGCTGTCCTTTACCAGAGCGGCAGGGTCGGGTTGTGGCCAGGGGGCGTTCACGATAGCGTCGGTGTGGCCCAGCTCATGCCATAGCGCATGGGTGACGTGTGGCACGATAGGCGAAAGGATCAGCACGATGGACTCCAGCGCTTCCTGCATGACGGCACGCCCTTGCTCGGAGGTATCCTCGAAGCGGTAGAGCGCGTTGATGAGTTCCATGGTCGCTGCGATGGCGGTGTTAAACGTGTAACGCCGGCCGATGTCGTCGCTGGTTTTGCGGATGGTTTCATGCACCTGTAAACGCAACGCGCGCTGCTCGGCAGTGAGATTGTCGGCGTCCAGCGCGGGCGCGGGGCCGTGGCTGAGGTGCTCGGCTACGCGCTTCCAGAGGCGCTTGAGGAAGCGAAAGGCGCCTTCTACACCTGCGTCAGACCATTCCAGCGATTGTTCCGGCGGTGCGGCGAACATCATGAACAAACGGGCGGTGTCCGCGCCGTATTTGTCGACCAGTTCTTGTGGATCGACGCCATTATTTTTTGACTTGGACATGGTTTCAATGCCACCAACCGTGACAGGTTGACCATCGGCTATGAGTGTGGCGCTGATGGTGCGGCCTTTGTTGTCGCGTTCGAGGGTCACTTCGTGCGGGAAGTAGTAATCCTTTTTGCCGTTCGAATGCGTGCGGTACAGCGTTTCAGCCAGCACCATGCCTTGTGTCAGCAGCTTGGCGAAGGGTTCATTGCCTGCCACCAATCCTTCATCGCGCATCAGTTTGTGGAAAAAACGCGCGTAGAGCAAATGGAGGATGGCGTGCTCGATGCCGCCGATGTATTGATCCACCGGCAGCCAGTAGCGGGCCTTTTCATCTACCATGCCGGTTGTTGCATGAGGTGAGGCGAAGCGCGCGTAGTACCAGGAGGATTCGGCGAAGGTGTCCATGGTGTCTGTTTCACGCCGCGCGGGTTTGCCGCATACCGGACACGCGGCCTCGTAGAATTGCGGCATTTTGGCCAGCGGATTGCCGCTGCCATCCGGCACCACGTCCTCCGGCAGCACCACCGGAAGCTGGTCATCCGACACCGGCACATCGCCGCAGTCGGCGCAGTGGATGATCGGGATTGGACAGCCCCAGTAACGTTGACGCGAGATGCCCCAGTCGCGCAGGCGGAACTGGATTTTTGGTTGTCCCAGGGCTTTGCTTTGCAAGGCAATGGCCATGCTGTCAAAGGCTTGCTCGAAGGTGAAGCCGTCGAACTCGTTGGAATTGAAGAGCAGGCCGTAATCGGTGTAGGCGGCAGTGAGCGGTACTGGTGTCTCGCCATCCACGGGACGAATGACGGCTTTAATGGGCAGGCCGTATTGGGTGGCGAACGCAAAGTCGCGTTCGTCGTGGGCCGGTACCGCCATGACGGCACCTTCGCCGTAGCCCATCAACACATAGTTGGCGACCCATACGGGGAGCCGTTCACCCGTGAAGGGGTGTTGTACGTAGTGCCCGGTAGCCATGCCGGTTTTTTCTTGCGTGGCAAGCTCTGCCTCGGTTACACCGCCTTTTTTGCAGACTTCGATAAAGGCTTGCAGCGCGGGGTTATGGGCGGCGGCCTGGGTGGCCAGGGGGTGCTCAGCCGCCACAGCGACATAAGTGACCCCCATGAGGGTGTCGGGCCGGGTGGTGAATACCTTCAGCACCTCCTTGGCAGCTCCCTCTCCCGCTACGGGAGAGGGTTGGAGGGAGGGGGAGTACGGGAAGTGGACTTCCATTCCACGGCTTTTGCCGATCCAGTTGCGTTGCATGGCTTTGACCTGTTCCGGCCAGTCAGGCAGGGTATCGAGATCGGCCAGCAGCTCTTCGGCATAAGACGTAATGCGGAAGTAGTACATGGGGATTTCACGTTTTTCGACCAGCGCGCCACTGCGCCAGCCACGCCCGTCGATCACCTGTTCATTGGCGAGTACTGTCTGGTCGGCGGGATCCCAGTTGACGATGCCGTTTTTTTTGTAGATTAATCCCTTTTTAAAGAGCCGCGTGAATAGCCATTGCTCCCAGCGGTAGTAGTCGGGTTTGCAGGTGGCGATTTCGCGCTCCCAGTCGATGGCGAGACCCAGCGATTTGAGCTGTTTGCGCATGTAGTCGATGTTGTCGTAGGTCCATTGGGCCGGTGCGACGCTGTTTTTCATCGCGGCGTTTTCCGCCGGCAAACCGAAGGCATCCCAGCCCATGGGTTGCAGCACATTTTTGCCCTGCATGCGCTGATAGCGGGAGATGACGTCGCCGATGGTATAGTTGCGCACATGCCCCATATGCAGCCGCCCGCTCGGGTAGGGGAACATCGACAGGCAGTAGTATTTTTCCCGGCTGGGGTCTTCAACCGCATTGAAAGTGCGATTTTCTTCCCAGTAGCGTTGCGCCTGGGTTTCACAACTGGAGGGTTGGTAATGCTCGTCCATCATCAATTCCGCTATTTATAGTGGGTGGTTTGCTCGCTATTATAAGGTGTTGGCATGGCAAGGTGCATTTTTTGAAATCGACGCATGAATACATTAACCACGCTGTGGTAATGTAGGATTTCCTACTTTAGAGGCTACGGTCATGACCCAGAAAAAACACACGCCCGATGAAAAGCATGTCCACGCGTATGACCGCATGATGGGGCAGGTGAAGGCGCTGATGGCACACGCCAGTTACAAAGATATCAGCCATGCTGTCGAGACGGTCAAGGAAAAGGCTATCGAGATAGGCGAATTGACGCGCGAGGAAGCAGAGCTGATCGGCGATTATCTGGTGCGCGACGTGGAGGATGCCGGAACGTATCTGGCAGATACCGGCGGCGAGCTAAAGGATTGGCTGCGTTTTGATTTGCAGCTTATTGAAGAACGGTTGCTGGAGGCGTTTGCAGCAGCGGCGGACCAGACCAAGCTGGAATTGCTGCTACTGGCGGAGCGCGCCCGACAGGCATCGCTGTATCACACCGGCGAGATCACCGGCATCGGCACTCTGCAATGCCTCAACTGCGGAAAACAACTGCATTTTCACGCCACCAGCCATATTCCGCCTTGCCCCAAGTGTCATGGGTCGGTTTTTGAGCGTGCGGCAAAATAGGCCGCTCATATTCTCAAGATGATGCTGTCAATCCCCGTAACGCGGCTCGGCGCTGATTTTGTGGATACTGAGATCCGCGCCATTGAACTCTTCCTCCTGAGTCAGGCGCAGGCCGACCAGTTTTTTTAGCGCACCATACACGATAAAACCGCCAGCGAGCGCAATGGTGACGCCGAGCAGTGTGCCAACGAGCTGGGAGGCAAGGCTAACGCCACCCACGCCACCGAGCGCCTGCATCCCGAAGATCCCCGCAGCGATACCACCCCATGTGCCGCACAGCCCATGCAGCGGCCATACGCCGAGCACATCGTCGATCTTCCATTTGTTCTGGGTGAGGGTGAAGGTCCAAACAAACAGCGCACCCGCCACAGCGCCGGTGGTCAACGCGCCCATCGGGTGCATGACATCCGACCCAGCGCATACCGCCACCAATCCCGCCAGCGCGCCGTTATGGACGAAACCGGGGTCGTTACGGCCCACGAACAATGCCGCGAGGATGCCGCCAACCATAGCCATCAATGAGTTGACGGCGACCAGCCCGCTCACGGCCTCGACGGTCTGCGCGGACATGACGTTGAAGCCGAACCAGCCCACCGCCAGTATCCAGGCCCCCAGCGCGAGGAAGGGGATGCTGGAGGGCGGGTGCGCCGCTATCGCACCATCACGCCCGTAGCGTCCGTGCCGCGCGCCCAAGAGAATCACTGCGCCAAGCGCAATCCAGCCACCCACGGCGTGCACCACCACCGACCCGGCGAAGTCGTGAAACTTGGCGCCGAATTGTTGCATCAACCAATCCTGGATACCAAAGCGGCCATTCCATGCAATGCCTTCGAACAGCGGGTAGATCAATGCCACCAGTAGAAAAGTCGCCGCCAATTGCGGGTAAAAGCGGGCGCGTTCGGCGATGCCGCCGGAGACGATGGCGGGAATCGCCGCTGCAAATGTCAGCAAGAAGAAAAATTTGACCAGCTCGTAACCGTTCTTTTCCGTTAGCGTTTGTGCGCCATGCAGGAAGTCGATACCGTAGGCGACACCGTAACCAACGAAGAAATAGGCAATGGTAGACACGGAAAAGTCGGTGACGATCTTGACCAGTGCGTTGACCTGATTTTTTTTGCGCACCGTGCCGACCTCAAGGAAGGCAAAACCTGCGTGCATCGCCAACACCATAATCGCGCCGAGCAGGATAAACAGCACGTCACTGCCTGATTTTAAGGTCTCCATAGCCACCCTCTGCTGAAAATGGCTAATGATACCTTTTACGCCACGAATTCGCAGCCTCAGAAGTAACGGGCCAAGCGTGTACACAGCTTGGCCCGTTCAGTGCGGCATCGTCAGGGGGTTCGGCAACCCTGAGTCACGGGAATAGATTACATTTGGGATTGCAGGTAGTTGTGTATACCAACTTTCTGAATCAAATCCAGTTGCGTCTCCAGCCAATCAATGTGTTTTTCGGTGTCTTCCAGCAGCTCCTGGAAAAGCGCCTTGGAAACATCATCTGGCTGCGTGCGGCAATATTGGAGCGCCTCGATAAGCAGCGGCCTGGACTGGGTTTCCAGCGCCAAATCCAGCTTGAGCTGTTCTTCGACCGTTTCACCCACATTGAGCTTATGCAAATCTTGTAGATTGGGCAGGCCTTCAAGAAACAGAATGCGGTCCATCAACTGCTCAGCGTGCTTCATTTCCTCAATGCTTTCGGCACGGATTTTATCGGCAAGCTTCTTGAAGCCCCAGTTTTCCTGCATCTTGTAATGCATGAAATACTGGTTAATGGCTGTGAGCTCACAAGTGAGCTGCTGATTGAGATAAGCGATAACCTTTTTGTCGCCTTGCATAGCAGGATCCTCCAAATTAAATGTGGTTTAGCATAACAGCACGAAGGGAAGAGTGGCTAGGCGCCTCTTGTCCTTAAACCCCGTTCACGATCTCGATCAAGGAATGTAGCACACGCCCATAAGTGGCATATTATCTCACCGCAAAGGGGTCAATGAGGCAGAAATGACCGAAAAAACACATTGTAATGAAAAAACTGGTTCCTCGTTTTTTTGGCACTACAGCAGGGGTCGCCGCACACGCTTTTCCATGCTCCTGCAAAGCGCTATAGTCGGCACAGTTATCGCCAGCATCGGTGGCAGCAAAGACCGACTGGATAGGTACCCATGCGCAATACGAAAAATCGAGATGGAAACCGTAAATGAACCCGAACCCCGTAATTGACGCGGCTGTAGGCGCGAATTTACTTGTGCCCCATTGGGTATTCGCACAGAACCGCTTGAAATGAGCGCCGGCTTTTTCGTCCGCCTGGCAGGCGTAGCCCTGCTGTACTTCGCTGCGGCACAAGCCGGGCTGGCGTTTGCCGTTGTCGGCAGCACGGTGACCCTGGTCTGGCCGCCGAGCGGTATCGCGCTGGTGGCCATCCTGGCTTTTGGCTACCGCATCGCTTTTGGCATCGCCCTGGGCGCCTTTCTGGCAAATGCCTGGACGGGGCTGCCGATGCTTCTCGCAGTCGGCATCGCGGTTGGCAATGTGCTGGAACCATTGGCCGGGGCCTTTCTGTTGCAACGACTGGCCCGTTTTCGCAATACGCTGGACCGCCGTAGCGACGTATTCGCTTTGATCATCCTGACCGCCGTTTGCAGTACGACGATCAGCGCATCCGTTGGCGCGGTCACCTTGAGCCTGGGAGGCATTGTTGCTTTTGGCGACTATGCCTCGGTGTGGTTGAAATGGTGGCTGGGCGATATGATGGGCGTGCTCGTGGTCGCGCCGCTCCTGCTGGTCTGGATCACCCACCCTCGCCCTGTTCTTTCAGCGCTGCAAACAGTCGAGGCCGTGGGCCTGATCGCTACTCTCCTGCTCGTCAGCTACACGATATTTGCCACACCCGAGTTGGCGGGCCATGGCTACTATCCGGCGTCGCTTGCCGTCTTCCCCTTCGTCATCTGGGGGGCGCTCCGTTTTGATCATTGGGGAGCCACCCTGGTTACCGGTATCATCTCGGTGCTGGCCATCTGGGGCACCACCCAGGGAGCGGGCCCCTTTGCTGTCGGTTCGCCTGTGGACAGCCTGCTCGGCTGGTGCATATTCGTCAACGTGCTCGCCGTGACCGGACTGCTGTTGGCCGCCGCCAGCGCCGAACAACATCGCGCACGGGCGGAGATTAAAAGCGCGCACGACGAGTTGGAGCAACGGGTCAGGGAGCGCACGGAAGAGTTGGCGAAAACCAATGCCGGCCTGCAGCAGGAAATGGCCGAACGCGAACGCCTGGAAGCCGCGTTGATCCAGGTCAGCGAAGCACAGCAGAAAAACATAGGCCGGGAATTACACGATGGCCTGGGCCAGCACCTGACCAGCATTGCATTCTTCGGGGCGGCTTTGCAGCAGAAACTGCGTGATCGAGCGCGGCCGGAGGCCGACGCGGCACGGCGCATCGTGGAATTGGTCAACCAGTCGATCGATATGACCCGCAGGGTCGCCAGAGGGCTTTACCCGGCCGCATTGGAATCCCAAGGACTCTCGGCGGCGCTCGAACAGTTGGCGGATAATACCCGGTCGCTGAAAGGAGTAAGCTGTGTTCTCCGCGCCGACCCGGATGCGCGGGTGAGCGACCCGCTGGTCGCGATCAATTTGTACCGGGTCGCCCAGGAGGCCATCAATAACGCGGTCAAGCACAGCCAGGCCCGTCATCTATGGATTGATCTGGCCTGCGTCAATGGCAACCATCGTCTCTCGGTCAGTGACGATGGCATCGGCTTCGATCCCGAACGTATCGAGCAGGGCCAGGGGCTGGGCATGCATAGCCTGCGCGCCCGGGCAAGCCTGCTCGGGGGTTCCCTTGAAATAGAGAAAAACACACAAGGCGGCACGACGGTCGCCGTCATTTACCCTGTCCAAAGAGGGAGAACAGAGTGAGCACCGACAAAGCTGGCGGGCACGGTAAAGCCCGCATCCTGATGGTTGACGACCATCCCATCGTGCGCGAGGGCATGGCCCAGTTTCTCAACCTTCAGGACAACCTCCATCTTTGCTGCCAGGCGTGCAACGCCAGGGAGGCGTTGCACGCCATGTCGACTTGCGACCATGCCTTGACCATCGTCGACATTTCGCTCGATGGAGATTCGGGTCTGGAACTGATCAAAACCCTCCGCCAGCGCTACCCGAAGCTCGCGATTCTGACCCTGAGCATGCATGACGAATCCCTGTTCGCGGAGCGCGCCTTGCGTTCAGGTGCCAACGGCTACCTGATGAAGCAGGAAGGCACCCTAAATATCCTGCTGGCCGTACAACAGGTGTTGGCGGGAAACATCTACCTCAGCGCCACCATGCACAGCGGGTTGACGCAACGGCTGGTCACGCCTCGCCACATCGGCCTGTCTCCCCTCGCAGGCCTGAGCGAACGCGAGTTCGAAATTCTGCACTTGATCGGACTTGGCTTCGGCACCCGCCAGATTGCCGAAAAGCTTAACCGCAGCATCAAGACCGTTGAGGCCCATCACGCCAACCTCAAGGGAAAACTTCAACTAAAGAGCGGCCGGGACCTGGTTCGCTTCGCCGTGCAATTGCTGGAAGCCGGTTGAACGAAGTTCCAGGAGTTGTTTGGAACCACCCCAAACCGAGAATAGGGGAATCCCCTACCGACAATCGGAGACTTTCCCCTATACCTGCTCAGGCCATAGGGCAATATAGTATTGCTCGCAAGTTTGTCGTCCCCGAAGGGATTGGACACTGCCCCCAGAGCAACGGACTTGGTAATAAGTCACTTTCCGCACGTGGATTATTTCCTTCCGGCAAAGCCATCCGCCTATTAACTTATGCATACCGGATGGATCGATTATTTCTTTGCCGCGCTGTAAATCATGGGTAAGTGTGCAGGCTGATGGGGCAGGGAGCGTCAGCTCCGGTTAGAATATTTTCTATACAATAACTCGAATAATTGTTACCGAATCACGTATGAAGCACTGCATCTTTTGAGGGGATATCGTCATGTTCAAACTCGTTGCCCGCACCCTGGCGGGAATCCTGCTGATGGCCTTGACGGGCCTGTCTGCTGCGGCCACGTTTTCCAATGCTACAGCCATCACCAGTCCTGTCGGCGCTGGCACGTTGGGCACTGGCCCCGGCGTGCCCTACAGTGCCTATCCATCAGCCATCACCGTATCCGGCATGACGGGTACGATCTCGAAAGTAACGGTTACCATCAACAATCTGTCCGCAGACCGTCCGGATGATATCGCTATGGTGCTGGTCGGCCCGAGCGGTGCCAATCTGGTTATCATGTCCGACGTAGGAGGCACGGCTGCCGCTGCTAGCGCGACGCTGACACTGGACGATGCCGCCGCTACTCAGTTGCCGGACAATGGTCCGCTGGTCTCCGGCACGTTCAAACCTACCGCCGTCAACTCCGGCATTGTGAAGGACAACTTTCCCGCGCCGGGGCCAGGGGCGGCCCTGACCTTCGCCGCACCGTTCGGGGCGGGGACATTCGCTTCGCGATTCAACGGCACGAATCCTAATGGAGCGTGGAATCTCTATATCATAGACGATGCCTTTGGACCGCCCTCGGGGATCGGCGCCATTATCGCCGGGGGCTGGCGCATCACCGTCACTACGGCTGCCGCTGCTGCGCCTACCGCTACGGTGGTCACCTCGTCACTGAATCCCTCGTTCACGACCACCCCTGGCAACACGGTGACTTTCACCGCCACGGTGACCAGCGCAGGCAACCCTGTAACACAAGGCACGGTCACGTTCACGGAAGGCGCTGCGACCCTACAGGCGGCGACGGCCGTCAACGGGAGCGGTCAGGCGACCTTCACGACCACTGCGCTCCCTGAAGGCAGTCATCTCATCAAGGCCACCTATGATGGTACGGCGAGCTTTGCCACCAGTAATAGCACGCTCACGCAAGTAGTAAACAATCATACGGTCGTTACCGGAAGTACCTTCTGCAATCCTGGCCCCATCGCCATTCCAGACGGTGCGCTCACGGGGGGTCCAGCCACACCGTATCCGTCCAACATCTTTGTGTCGGGCCTGTCGGGGGCGGTGTCCAAGGTCACCTTGGCGCTGAATAACCTGACGGAAACTCGCCCCGACGATCTGGATATACTGCTGCTTGGCCCGAACGGCGCCAAGTTCGTCGTCATGTCCGATGTGGGCGGCCAGAATGCCGTCGGCAACATCACCCTAACGCTGGACGATTCCGCGGCGTCGCTGTTGCCGGACGCCACACCTCTCACGACAGGTGCCTTCCGTCCCACCGCCGTCAACTCCGGTTCCGGCGCGGTGTTCCCGTCTCCAGCACCCGGAGCCCCCTACAGCTTTGCCGCACCCTTTGGCGCGGCGACCTTCGCCACGTCCTTTGGCGGCAGCAATCCCAACGGAACCTGGAGCCTGTATGTGGTCGATGACGCCACGGGCGGCGGGGTTGGCAGTATCGCCAGCACGTGCCTGAGCTTCGTGACATCCAGCGATACACCGACCACCACCACCGTCACCTCCTCGCAAAATCCATCCTTCACCTCCGCGCCCAACAACACGGTGACGTTCACCGCCCAGGTGAAGCGGGTCAGTGACAGCGGCAATGTGACTCTGGGGACGGTCACCTTCAAGGAAGGCGCCACCGTCCTGGCTGGACCGGTCACCCTGAATGGTTCGGGTACGGCCAGCTTCACGCCCGCCGCGCTCTCCGAAGGAGTTCATGTGATCACTGCGGTGTACAGCGGAAGTGCCGGTAATTTCAATATCAGCAACGGCAGTGTCACCCAAACGGTGGACAATCACACCACGGTGAGCGGCAACACCTTCTGCAACGCCGGCCCCCTCGCCATCAACAACTCCGGTACGGCGACCCCTTATCCCTCGCGTATCTTTGTCTCCGGCCTGGCGAGGGCCACTACCAAGGTAACCCTGACGCTCAATAACCTGAACCACAACCGGCCGGATGATATCGACCTGTTGCTGGTCGGACCCACCGGCGCGCAAGTGGTTGCACTGTCTGACGTGGGCGGAACCCTTTCTGCCAGTAACGTGACACTCACCCTGGACGACGCTGCGGGTTCGCTTGTGCCGGATAATGGCCCACTCACGAGCGGAATTTTCCGTCCCACCAGCGTTAATTTCGGCGGCGCCAGCGTATTCCCTGCACCGGCCCCGGCAGCACCGTACAACTTCACGGCTCCATTTGGTACGGCGACCTTTGGATCGGCCTTTGACGGCACCGATCCCAATGGCCCCTGGAGCTTATATGTGGTCAACGATGGCCTGGGCGCCAGCGGCAATTTTACTGGCGGGGCGTGCCTGACCATCAACGCCGTGACGCCACCCCCTCTGTCGGCGCTGATCACCGGCAAGACGGGTGCGCAGAATGCGCGGATCTGGACGGTGACCCTTGCCAACAGTGGCCCGGGCACCGCCAGCAACGCGCAGATCAACAGACTCTCGCTGACGCAAACCTTCGGCCCCGCATGTACACCAGCCGTCACCAGCCCGGCCTCGTTCCCGCTACCCGTCGGGACCATCCCGGCCGGTGGTTCGGCGAGCGGCAACGTGACGATAGACTTTACAGCATGCACCGCTACATCGCGGTTCAGCGCCACAATCCCGTTCAGCTCCAACGGTGGTTTATCCAGTGGATCCAAGACACTGAACAATCAGTTTAGATAACCTGGCAATAATGGCGGAGAGAAACCATGATAAAACGTATTCTGAAATCCATGGCGCTTGCGAGCGCATTGTTCTGCGCTGTGTCGCAGGCCGCACCCACCTTGACGTTGGCCCCTGCTGGAGGGGCTATTTCCGGAGCGCCTGACGCTATCGTCGGCTGGGGGTTCACGCTCACTAATCCAACGGACTATCTGGTGGTCACCAGTGCCATTTTTACTCCAGTTACAACGTTGGGTACGTTTACCGATTTCGTCAGCACATTCAATTTCTTTGTGGTCGGACCTGCGCCGGACAGCACCTCGGTATCTCAAACATTCGATGTATTGAGCCAGACGGGTATCGGAAGTTTCGCAATTGATGCGGGGGCTGCAGTCGGGGCTGTTGCCAGTGGCCAGATCGCGCTGACTTATGATCTCTTCTCGCTCAGCCCCAATGACCCGCTGTTCGATCCGGGTAGGGACGGCTTGTCCTTTGGCAACACACTGGCAGCCAACGCTTCCGTGACGGTTAGCCCCATCCCGGAACCTGGAAACGTGCTGTTACTGACCACAGGCTTGATAGTGTTGTATGGCGTTCGCCGCCGCTTTCGCCTTGGCTGAGCGACGCGCGGGTGATTTTGGTGCTGCTTCTGAGAGATCAGACAGTGGATGGGATATCGGCCTTAGCCGTTTGATTAAACCTTACAACAGGGAAATGACATGAGTGATCCATTTATCGGGCAATTGGTGTTGGTGCCGTATAATTTTGCGCCACGGGGTTGGGCAATGTGCCATGGGCAGATACTTCCCATAGCGCAAAATACCGCCCTGTTTTCGCTGCTCGGCACCACATATGGCGGTAATGGTCAGACGACCTTTGCCCTGCCCGACCTGCGCGGTCGCGTCCCGGTTTCTTCGGGACAGGGGCCAGGCCTGGGCAACTACGACCTTGGTGAAGCAGGCGGCGCGGAAAGCATCACCCTGACGGTGGCCCAGATGCCGCAGCACACGCATTCCGCAAACGCTAACGCCAGCGATCCCTCCGATACGACCCCGACGAACAATGTACCCGCCGGGGGCAGCACTGGATCATACAACGCTGCCGCGAACACGGTAATGTCCGCCGGCATGATCGGATCCGCAGGAGGCAGCCAGCCGCATGAAAACCGGCAACCCTATCTGACGCTCAACTGGATCATCGCACTGGAAGGGATCTTCCCGTCCAGAAGCTAGCTGGCGACAATAGACAGATAAACGCGCTGGCAGATGCGAATATTGAGCCCATGAGAATAAGCATAGACACCAAAGCAACCATGCATGTTGGCGAATACTCCAGAAGAGGGCGTTCGCACGGTGTCATTGTGCCTTCACCGTAATGCCCGCAAAGGGCACAATGAGACGACAATGTCACGGGTACATGGCGGTCAAAAATTTTTTATCCGGGAGACTACAATGACGACTGCAACACTCAAAGCACCTCACTCTGGCCGAACCGTTCAAATCGCGCCCAATCTGCATGTCAACCTCGCCGCGATGGGCCATCCTTTGGCGAATTACAGGCCCCGGACCAAGTTGGGATTAGTCGCGCTCGACATGACGATGGCTACGTCAACATCGCCGATCAGCGTCGCTGCGACGACCGCTTATGTGTATTCATTGACCCAGTTATCCCTGCCGGTACTGCAATTCAAGGCCCCACCCCCCGGCACAACCATCAGCCCGCAGAGTTTGCAGCAGGCTTACTCGGATTTCCAAACCCAGGTGGCGATTTTCCAGGGCCAGGCGGCGGCGTGGATCGACACCCAGCCTGGCACTTCCTCGCCGAGTATTTTCTCCCAGCTTGTCTCGATCCCGCGCACATTCGCGACCATCAACGGCACGGTGCAAAGCAAATTCACCCTTCTTTCTGCGCTGACGCCCGGCACCCAAGCTTACATTCAGACCCTACAGCAGTTGGAAACCCTGATCGGCGCTGAAACAGGCGATATCACTAATCTCAATACGCAAATGTCGACGCTGGGCACAAATCTAAGCACAGCGACGGTCAACATCAATACCGCCGGGACGACCGGGGTCTTGGCGCAGCTCATCCAAGCCTACGCATCCGAGATTACCGCACTGACCGATGCCATCACTGATGCGAATAACCAGATCAGTTCGGATAACAAAAAGATCGTGGGGCTGGGCTTCGCGGCGGGTACTTCGATTGTGATCGGCGTAATCGGGTTCGCGAATTGGTGGAACCCGATCGGCTGGATCATGATCGCTGGCGGCGCGCTCGGCGCATACTATGCAATAGCCGAGATCAATACACTCAAGGGGCAGATTGCGTCGTTGCAATCGACAATCCAATCTGACGAACTTTGGAAAACCACAGATTCGCAAGCGGCGGCGTCCGTCCAATCCACGCTCACCCAAACCGCCGGATTCGTTTCGATGAACGCCGCCGCTCAGAAAGAGCTAACGGTGTTGGAAAACCTGTTGACGACCTTGGCGAGCGACATCACTACAGCGATCAGCGAATTGAACCAGGGCCAGCTTCAAGACGCGCTGAACGAGTGGAATGAGATTATCAGTGCCGCGTCAGTGCTCGCGAACGTCACCGCTTACGTGTGGCCGTCGCCGATAATGCTATCCAACCCGACGACCTTCGCCGCTGGTGGTTCGGACGTCTACTCCGTCAGCGTTTCGGGCCAGGCTTACCATTATTCCAGCGGTGGGGCCAACTGGCCCGCTGTCGCGGATAAAAGCTTGTCAATTGTCGCTTCCGGTTCGTTGGTCGTTGGCATCAATGGCGCACCCGCCGATGGGGCTAACGTATCCCCAACGCCCTATCCAACCAACTATTTTGTCAAGACGTATAACGCGGGGAGCAATGCCTGGACGACAATCAGCACGTTCCCCGCAGCACAACTCGCGACGGACGGAACTTCGATCTACGCGATCAACCAGACCACTTCCAACCGTCAAGCCTATAAATATGGCGGCTCCGGCACGACTTGGTCGGCCCTCCCCGCCCTGCCGAATTCCGACGCGCCGCAAAACATCGCCGTCGCTGGCGGCAAGCTCTTCGCCATCAGCACGAACACTCAAACCGCGTATGTTCTGAATGGGTCGTCTTGGTCGAGCCTGAGTTCGACGACTTTCACGGCGTTATCGGCCAATGGAACAAAAGTCGGATTGGTCAGCACCAGTAATTCAAGTTATCTCTACGATACCGTAGCTGGCTCCCTCGTCAGCACCGGTTCGTCGGTGGTGCAGATCGCCCAAGTATCAAACGGCGACCAATACATCATCAGCACCGATCAGCACTTGCATTACATCAACAATCAAGTCTCGCCTCCAGCCGCGACCGTGTTGAAGCCGAACATCGTCGGCGTTGCAGTCAGCGACACTGGCGTCGTGTATTGCAGCGATAACGAGGGCAACAGCTTCCGGCTTGTTGATTTGGGATCCAATCAATGGACTCTACTGCCCGCTCTCCCGACTTCTGGCAGTTAAGCCAACACGAACCCAAACCGCCGGCGGGGCTTTGAGGTCTCGCCTGCGGTTCTCTTTCAAACTCACCTGGAGGCTACCATGAACGCACCGTTGCCGGTCATCGATTTGTTGAACAACGTCATCACGATCAATAATTATTTACGGGCCGTTCAAACCGCGCAGTTAGCGCCGTCGATCTTAAGCAACCCGGCTTACGCCACGTTGGTCCAGAATTTCAAGCAGTGGCAGTATCAGATTTGGGATGAGTATTTTGAAGGATTGATTGACGATAACCTAACGTCCCAGCCAGAGCAGATTGCTAAACTCTATACTTTGGGCATTGCTGACCAAGAAGAAGTCAAGAGTGTTCTGTTCCCCTCCGCAGGTGCGGTGCCCGGCGTCGTTTCATTGTGTGATGACGTCAGTACACTGATCGGACAAGGCGAAACGTTTGTTACACAACTTGACGAGATCGCGAAGTCGATCCAGGGAGCGGACAAGGATAAGGTAGCTGCCTTTCAGGCCCAGTCTGATGCTCTGCAGACTGAATTCAGCCAGCAGGAAGACAAGTTGACTGAAGATTCAATTAAATCAGCATTTGACGTGATCTCGTGCGCGATCGATGTTGCGGTTGCCGTCGGCTCCGAGGGCGACGCGATACAGCCGCTTGTCAAAGGTGTCACCAAAATCGCCGAAGACGCGGTTACCGAGCTGGAGTTGACTGCGACGATCAATCAAACCCTGCAAAGCCTTGAATCGGCGTGGGAAGCACTTGACGAGGCGAGCGCCGAACTGGCGCTGATTACTCAGACGGTGAATCAGCTTAACGCCGTGGTCACGGAATCATCCGATGCCTTGCAAGCTCTGGACGCGATCGTTCAGGATTGGACCCTGGTCGCGAATACGACTACTGGATCGCTTGCCGATTGGAAATCTACGGGCGACCAAGCGATGAATGAATGGTCCGCCCGCATGATCAAAGTTGCGTTCACGACAGCGACACAAAACATTTCCACAAACCCAAACACCCCGCAATAACTTGGGCATCAAACTCCCGCAGATAAGGCACCACACCCAGCAGCGGCGCGTTGATGCGTTCGCGCAGGGTGTCGATGTTTTCTTGTCGTTCCGGAAATTCAGGTATCGCACTGTTCGCCACCCAGCCCGCCAGCGGTACGCCCTGCCGAATAATGCTCTCGCAGCTCAATAAGGCGTGGTTCAGGCAGCCCAGGCGCATTCCCACTATCAGAATCACCGGCAGGCCGAGTGCATAAGCGAGATCAGCGATTGTTTCGCGCTCATTGAGTGGCACCCGCCAGCCGCCCGCGCCTTCCACCACCACATAATCAACACGCTGCGCCATGTCATCAAAGATTGCCTTGATGGGCGCAATTTCGATGCGTTGCCCCAGCCGCGTGGCGGCAATATGCGGTGCGATGGGCGCGGCATAGGCATAAGGGTTGATCTGTGCATAGGGCAGGTTAAGGGTGGCGTGACGTTGCAGGATCAGCGCGTCGCCGTTGCGCAATCCACCGGCTGTCTCAACACATCCGGCAGAGACGGGTTTCATCGCGGCGGTGGTGTAGCCGTGTGCCGCCAGCGCCGTCAGCACACCCGCCGTCACCCAGGTTTTACCCACGTCGGTGTCGGTACCGGTGATGAAAAAGCCGCGTGTCATGAAGGATTGCGCCGTGGCGGGAAGGCGACTTTGAACACCCCCGGCTCTTCGGATTGCTGCGCCTCGGTAGCACGCTCAGGTGCCCAGGCGTGGCCATAGACAACTTCATAAGTGGCCGGCAGCAGGTCGTCGCGTCGGTATTGTTCGTAAGCAGCAGCAAGTGTTTGCAGGCGCACCTTGCAGGTCAGGCCGCGTGCGCGCCCGGCAGTGACGTTATGTGCGCCGATGGTCTTGAGATCGCGCATCAGGCGTTGAATATCCGGGTAGGTCAACGTAAAATTTTCCACATCCATCACTGGCGTAGTGAGCCGCGCGCGCATCATGGCATCGCCGATGTCGTGCATGTCGATGAAGGTGTTGACGTGATTGAAGCCGTCCACGGCTTTCCAACTGTGGCGCAGCTCCTTGAGCGTGTCCGGCCCAAAGGTAGTGAACATCAGCAGGCCGCCCGGTTTCAGCACGCGGCGGAACTCGCGCAAGGTATGGTCCAGGTCATTGCACCACTGGATGGTGAGATTGGAGAAAATCAAATCGGCACAGCCATCCCCGAACGGCAGGCGCTCGGCATCACCGCACACCAGCGCCGGTGTTTTCTGCCAGGGCAGCCACGATGAATTATGGCGGCGCGTTTGCAACAGCATGTTGAATGCCAGATCCATGGCGATGACGTGGGTTTTTTTATAGCGGCGCGCCAGCGCGGCAACGCCATGGCCAGTGCCTGCGCCGATGTCGAGGATACATTCAGGCACAAGCTTTACCAGATCGAGGCGTTCCAGCATGCGACTTCTCACTTCAGACTGCAACGCTGCCGCCTCGTCATAACGGGCGGCAGCGTCGTTAAAAGAGGCGCGCACGAGGTCTTTGTCGAGCAGGAAATCACTCGTATTACTATCTGATTTGTTCATGTAAAAACTCATCCACTACTGC
Source organism: uncultured Gammaproteobacteria bacterium (assembly GCA_947085925.1). Lineage (GTDB taxonomy): Bacteria > Pseudomonadota > Gammaproteobacteria > Ga007554 > LNEJ01. The sequence continues at coordinate 12,808 of CAMTYI010000072.1, read as the reverse complement.
AAAAAAATCGTCAGGGTGTGACAAAAACGGCGCGTGAGCCGCCCCTTTGATAACATGACAATGCGCGCTGGGCCAGATTTCCTTGATATCCAGCGCCTCCGCAAGCGGCACAAGGGCATCACGCTGACCGAAGATCAACTGCACCGGGCAGGCAATCTCGCGCAAGCGGGGGCGCAGGTTCGCATCACGCAGAATCGCAAGGCCACTGCGCAATGTCACTGGCGGGGGCGAACGGTGACGTGACACCAACTCGCGCAGCACGCGCAACGTTTCGCCGCCGCGCGCGCTGCCCAGCGTTTGCAGTGCCAGAAACCGCTGCAAGGTATCGTGATAATCCTGTTCCAGCATTTGCGTAAAGGCTTCCAGCACCTGCAATTCCATGGCGTGCGGCCAATCGCCACTGCGCACGAATTGCGGACTGCTGGCAACCAGAATCAGGCCTGCTACCCGTTCGGGGTGTTCGATGGCGAGCCGCATGGCAACCATCCCCCCCAGCGACCACCCCAACCACACAGCACGCGACGGCGCTACCGCCGCAACCGCTGCCGTGAGCGCGTTCAGATCAAAAGCACCATCAATGGCCGCGCTGCGTCCATGCCCCGGCAGATCAATGAGCGTAACGCGGAAGGCCGTCGCCAGACGTTGCGTGGTTTCTTCCCAGATGTCCGCATGCAGGCCCCAGCCGTGCAGCAACACGATGTCCGGTCCCGCACCGAAAGTCTTTACATACAAGCTCACAACAACGCCGCCAGCGCGTCCAGCAGCCGGTCCACCTGTGCCTCGCTGTGAGCCGCGCAGAGCGTGATGCGTAGCCGTGCGCTGCCTTGCGGGACAGTGGGGGGGCGAATAGCGCTGATGAGGATGCCGTGCTGCATGAGTGCATCGCTTAATGCCAACGCGCGCCCGGCATCGCCGACTATCAGCGGCTGGATCGGCGTCAGCGATGCGGGCAGCGTCAACCCCAACCGCTCCGCCCCGACACGAAACTGCGCAATCAAGTTGTGCAAATGCGTGCGTCGCCAGCCCTCCTCTTGCACCAGCCGGAGACTGACGCGCGTCGCCTGCGCAATGGCGGGTGGCAACGCGGTGGTATAGATGTAAGTACGTGCGCGCTGGATCAGGGTTTCGATGAGATCTTCGCTGCCTGCCACAAACGCGCCAAAGGTACCGAAGGCCTTGCCAAGCGTACCCATCAGAATGGGCACTTCATCCATGCCTAATCCGAAGTGCTCCACTGCCCCGCCACCGTGCGCACCCAGCACACCCAAGCCATGGGCGTCGTCGATCATCAACCCTGCATTGTGTCTGCGGGCGATAGCGGCAAGTGCGGGCAATGGCGCGATATCGCCGTCCATACTGAACACGCCATCGCTTACTATGAGCCTGGTTGCGGAGCCGTCTCCCGCCACACACCGTTCCAGCACATCCATATCATTGTGAGGATAACGCCGCAGGCGCGCCTGCGACAGCAACCCGGCGTCGATCAGCGAGGCGTGATTGATGCGATCTTCAAACACGGCATCACCCCGGCCCGCCAATGCGCTCACCACGCCGAGGTTGGCCATATACCCCGTGGAAAACAACAGGGCACGCGGCCTACGGGTGAACGCAGCCAGCTCTTCTTCAAGTGCATGATGAGCGGCACTGTGCCCACTCACCAGATGCGCCGCGCCGCTGCCCACGCCGTACTCGGCGGCGCCTTGTTGCAATGCGCCGATTACGTCGGGATGATTGGCAAGGCCCAAGTAATCGTTGCTGCAAAAAGACAGATAGCGCCGCCCCTCAACCACCACCTCCGCACCCTGCGGGCTTTCCAGCACCCGCCGTGTGCGATAGAGATTAAGCGCCCGTTGCTGCTCCAAACCGACGGCCAGGGATTTCATGTTTTAGCCACGGAGGTCACGGAGACAACGTTCTTGAGAGTGATCAACAAACCCTGTGTCCTCTGTGGCTAACGTCCAAGGTGATTTCTGCCTCCATAAACGTGACCGCGCTCCCTGAGAGAATCACACGGTCAGCGTTCACCTCGCAAGTGATGTTGCCACCACGCTTGGAAACTTGTTTAGCACTCAGAGTGTTCTTGCCAAGTTTGTTGGCCCAATACGGCGCAAGTTCACAATGAGCGGAACCTGTGACGGGGTCTTCGGGGATACCATATTTTGGCGCAAAGCATCGGCTGACAAAATCAACATCCACACCGGGCGCGGTGACGATCACGCCACGTAAATCAAGCTGGCCCAGCAAGGTATGGTTTGGCACTATGGCGCGAACAGTCGCTTCGTTGTCGAATACGGCCAGGTAATCGTCAGATGACAACACCTCAACAGGCCGCTGGCCGAGACCTTCAATTAATGCCTCTGGTATAACGCATGGTTTTGGCGGAAGGGAGGGGAAGTTCATTTCCAATAGATTCCCCTTTCGCCTTACGACAAGATCGCCGCTACGCGTCTCAAAGGTGATGGACTGTCTGGAATAGCCAAGCATTTCAAAAATGACATGAGCCGTTGCCAGAGTTGCATGGCCGCAGAGATCAACTTCCTTAACGGGTGTGAACCAACGCAGGTTGAAACCCTTTGCAGAAGGTACAAAGAAGGCCGTCTCGGATAAGTTATTTTCCCCCGCAATGGATTGAAGAAGGCTATCGTCCAACCAATTTTCTAAAGGGCATACAGCAGCCGGGTTTCCCTCGAACACATGGTTTGCGAAGGCGTCTACTTGGTATAGTTTGATTTTCATATCAGGTGGCTTAGGAGGTGGCGTCTAACCTGGAACTAGTCGGCCTGCGCGGCCTTCCGCGCAGGCCGGTTGAATGCCAGATTGAGGATGGCTGGCATTCTCAGGACTGCCCGGCACGGTGACACATATCCTCAAGGAACCCTTTTTCCAATTCATCCCCGTTCTTCTGTGCATCCTTTGCCCAAGCGCAGGCTTTGCCAGAATCGCCCTTCAAATAGTGCACAAAGGAAATGTTGGATCGTGCGTTGCGCGCCGTTGGGGACAGTTGGAGCGCCTTGTTCAGCTGCACCAGGCTCTTCTCCAACTGCTTTTGTGTCCAAAGGGAGCGACCGTAGTCGACAAAGGCCACGGGGTCGACTTTCGCTTTTGATACCGCCAACTGAAACAAGCGCTCCACTTCACTTGGCGTGCCACCGCGAACAGATGTTACAAGAGCGAAACCGTGATACGCGTTTCCGTTCTCTGGATCGAGCAACCATGCTTGGTTAAAGCGTGACATCGCAGTAGCAAAATCGCGTTTTGCCCAATACAACCAGCCAGACTGTACGGCCCGTTTTGCCGCTTCTTGGCGCGAGAGCCCTTGCTTTTCGATAGATGCAACAAACGCCGCGTCAGCGCTCTTCATCTCCACCGTTTTCTCACGTTCTCCATACATTGGGAGTTGATTGATAGGGAGCGAATCAGCAAACGCTGCCCCGAATGTGAACAAGGTAGCGATGGATGCAATTAGCCAGTAACGCTTCATTTTATTTCCTTTCCACGGATACTGAAAACAGCGACGCACTTGCTACCCTCAACTATTGTTATTAACAACCCCCCGCCGCTGCTGAGTATCACCACGCGGTTTAAGGTTGAGGGCTTCCAGCATTTTCAGATCGTCTTCCACCTGGCGTCCCTTGGTGGTGAGGTAATCGCCGATCATCACGCCCGATGCGCCTGCCATAAAGATCATGGCCTGCATGTCGCCGAGGAACTGACGTCCGCCTGCGATGCGGATCTCTGCTTTCGGCAACAGGTAACGGAATACCGCTATCGCCTTGAGAATATCCATGGGCTGCATGGGCTCGCGCTCACCCATGGGGGTGCCGGCTTGTGGGTTAAGAAAATTCAGCGGTACGGACTCCACGCCCAGCTCACGCAGTGTCAATGCAAGCTCAACACGCTGATCGAGGCTTTCGCCCATGCCTAAAATGCCGCCAGCACAGACGCGCAGGCCAGCCTTGCGGGCATGATTGATGGTGTCGATGTTTTCCTGGTAGGTGTGGGTGGTGCAGACCTGGTCGAAAAAGCTCGGCGCGCACTCCAGGTTATGGTGGTAGTTTTCCATGCCCATACCCTTGAGCATGACCGCCGTTTCTTCGTCCAGCGCGCCAAGGCTGGCGCAACGGCCTATATCCGAATGTTCTTTTAGTGTTGTGAAATATTCCTGCAACTGGTTGCGTTCCTTGGCGGAGCGCACGCCCCAGCCCTTGGACACCACGCCAAAATCGCTGGCGCCCCAGGCACGCGCACGCTCGGCCTGCTCCACCAGTTTTTCGCTGGAAATATAATTGTAGGCCGGGGCTGCGGTCTTGTGATGGGCACTCTGGGCGCAGAATGAACAGTTTTCGGAACAATTGCCGGAACGCACGTTGGAGATGGCGCATACCTCAACCTCGTTGCCACGGTATGTCTTGCGGATGCGGTCGGCGCCCGCCATCAGCCAGGGCAGGTAATCATCTTCCAGGCGGATCATCCAGCGTCCTTCGTCACCCGTTATGTCCCCACCTGCAAGAATGCGCGTGGTCAGGCTGTCGATACGCTGATAGATTTCGTTGTTCATGGCGACTCTTTTCCTGTTTGGGTATGCTATGAGAGGCTCAATATTACCGGCAACACGATTCCTGTCAACCTAATGGCGGTCAAAAAGTGAACGATTGGCTAAATAACATACAATCACTGCTGTTTCCGCCGATCTGCGTCATTTGCGGCGCCAAGGGAGGTCAAGGCATGGATCTCTGCGTGGGGTGCCGGGAGGATCTCCCCTATCAAAAACAGGCGTGCCAGCGCTGCGCATTGCCATTGCATGGCGTGCATGATGACGATGGGTCCGGCGCGATATTGTGCGGCAACTGCCTGAATGATTCCCCCGCCTATGACCGTGTTATAAGCGTGTTCACCTACGCCAGTCCGGTGGACCACCTTATCCAGGATCTTAAATTTCATCACAAACTCCACGTCGCGCGCTTGCTGGGGGACATCATGGCCAGCAACCTGGCGCAGCGCGTGCAAACAAGGCCCGACCTGATCATCCCGGTGCCACTGCATAGCGCGCGTTTGCGCGAACGTGGCTATAACCAGGCACTGGAGCTGGCGCGCCCGATTGCCCGCAAATTCCGCCTCCCGATTGACTATCGTAGTTGCAAGCGATTACGTGCCACGCCCGCGCAATCCGATTTACCGGCCACGGAACGCCCACGCAATGTGGAAGGGGCGTTCAACATCACGGGCAACTTCAAAGGACGCCATGTCGCCATCATTGACGATGTGATGACCACCGGCAGCACAGTCGAGGAACTTGCCACGGCGTTGCGCAAGGCCGAGGCGAGAGCCATCGATGTGTGGGTATGTGCTCGCGCATCCTTAAACGATTGATGCCGTAAAATTGGGCGCACAATGGTGATGTGTTATCCTTGGAAATTATGACTAATTAAGGAGACATTTATGACGTTACGCCAAACCCTCGCTATCGCCCTGTTGGCCGCCAGCACCGGCGCCCTGGCGGATGCCGTGGACATCAACCTAAACGATAAGAGCGCCCAATTGCGCTATTCCATGCCATTGGGGCGAGACAGCCTTGGGAAATCGGAATTCAATGCCGGCCTCCTCTATTCCGAGAACGGCAAGGGCATGGTTGAGGCAGGCATGCAGGTAATGAATGAAGTGAGCGCCAATCTTCCTGGTCTGACGGTAGGTATGGGCGTAAAAGGCCTGGCCGCCTCCTTGAAAAAATACGATGCCGCCGCATTGGCGCTGGGTGGACAGGTGCGCTTTTCACCATCGTTTGCCAAGCGCCTGGGCCTGGTTGGGCAAATCTATTTTGCACCGAAAATTGTAACATTTGGTGATGCCGACCGTTTTCTTGAAACGGGCCTCCGGCTGGAATATGAAATATTGCCTCAGGCAACAGCCTATGTGGGTTATCGAAAAATCAGGTTTGGCATCGAAAACAACCCGGGCGCCACTCTTGATGAAGGCGCCAATGTGGGCGTAAAGTTCCTGTTTTAGAAAACGCCACGGCTTTGCCGTTGACTTGAGAACATGCTAATGGAATAGTCGGACGATGCCTGTCACCACCGCCCTGATACTTGGTTATAGCGCGCCACCACGGCGCGCCGATGGCGGTGTGCGGCAGATTGCCGCGTCAACACCGGTGCCGGCCCCCAACCGGCAGGTTCGGCAGCAAGTCCCTACCGAACAGGTGGTGGAAGGTGATTTCCTTGAGAAACAGGGCATGCCCGGCACGTATCCCGCAAGTTTTCACCATACAAGCCGCTATACTACCCCGATGCACGGCGAAAGTTTTCTCGCTCGGTGCGCCGTGGCGGAGTACTGGTCACTTTCCCTGATGGAGAGTGGCCGGGTTTCACCGTTTCACAGAATTGATGACTATGCTTGAGAAGCATCTACCTAAGATTTTTTCCAACATGCGAGGGAATTATGAAAAAAAGCGGACGGATAGCAGTTGCTTTAATGATGTTGCCGACAGGTTCGGCGTTTGCCTTGGGGCCGCTAGATCTTGACGTGCAGGTGGCGGGTTGGAAGTCCAGCGTTTCAGGACAAACCCACACCAACTCCTCCCCGGATATCAACCTCAAGGATGACTTGGGACTCAAGGATCAAACCATTGCCTTTGCCCGTGTCAGACTGCATGTGATAGCGCTGGGAAATCTCTATGTCGGGTATACGCCGATCAAATATGATGCGACCACCACGCTCTCTCAAGGCGTCACCTACGACAACACCACATTTGGTGCCGGCACCTCTCTGCGAACAGACGCGGAATTAAAAACCTACGATGTGGGCTGGACGCTTACAGCGCTGAATGCAGGCATCGTCTCAGCCGAGGTTGGTGCAAACCTGAAATATATAGATGGCTCGGTCGCCTTGAAAGGCGCTTCCCAAGCCGCAAGTGCCAGTTTTTCCTTACCCGTCCCCATGCTCAAGGCCGTAGTACGCGCCGGTTTGCCTTTTGTTAAAGCGGAAGTTGATGCCATGGGCATGGTCTATCAGGGCAATCATTTTTATGATGTCACCGCCCAGGTTAAATTGAGTCCTGTGCCGTTCTTTTATGTGGCGGGCGGATACCGCCATATAGATGTAGAGCTGAAAGACGGCGCCAACAAGGCGCTCATCAAAAACTCAGGCCCCTTCCTGGCGATCGGGGCTGATTTTTAGCCCTGCTGCGAACGCCGGGATGGGCTGCAGGGTTACAGGCGCGCCCCTCCCGGTTTTGCTTATTCAAACTGCCGGACTACCAAGGGATGGACAAGGAACGCGACCAGCAGCGCCAGTATGTAATCTTTATACGCAGCAAAGGCGCTGACACCATCACCAGGATTGGTGACGACCATTAATCCTACGATGACTGCAAATATGATCTTTAACATTTTAGACTCCAAGGATGAAAAGGTAAGTTGTTTCTGTTGAGTCTATAGTGCCAAGAGTAGATGCGGTTTGCTGTGCGTGGGATATCACTCCAGTTGTGACCCATGACGCAAAATGACAACAAGTGTCCTTTTTGGGCATAAAAATCCTCTTTTTAAAACACTTATTACTACTGCTTAACCCGCCATGCCATCCCCTAAGATTCAACACGTCGTCGCCGCCGCTGTAATTAACAGTGCAGGCGAGGTACTGCTGGCGTTGCGCCCGCCCGAGGCGCATCAAGGCGGATTATGGGAGTTTCCCGGTGGCAAGGTTGAGGCGGGTGAAAACATACAACACGCCCTTGCGCGGGAGCTGCATGAAGAGCTGGGCATCACCGTCAAGACCGCCCGCCCGCTGATCCGGGTGCGCCACGATTACCCGGACAAATCCGTGCTGCTCGATGTATGGCGCGTCGATGCCTTTGACGGGCAACCTCATGGCCGTGAAGGCCAGCAGATCGAGTGGGTTGCGCCGGAGCACCTGCTGGAGCGCACGTACCCAGCCGCGAACTGGCCTATCGTGACCGCCGCGCGCCTGCCTCACCTTTATCTGATCACACCTGAGCCGCGTAACGGGACGGCTGATTTTCTCCGTGAGTTAGAACAATCCCTGCGCGGCGGTATCCGGCTGGTGCAATTGCGTATAAAGACCCTGGCGGGCGATGATTATAAGCGACTGGCAGAGCAATCGCTGCACCTATGCCGCCGCTATCAGGCGCAACTGATACTAAACGCACCGCCTCACCTTGTGCAGGAGCTGGGTGCCGATGGCGCACATTTGGACAGTGCGCGTTTGATGACGTTGAATGAACGTCCGCTGCCCCGCAATTTGTGGGTCGCCGCCTCCTGCCACAACGCGACAGAACTAGCCCACGCCTGTCACATCGGCATTGATTTTGCGGTAGCCTCACCCGTACTGAAAACCACCAGCCATCCAGGTGCGCAGACCCTGGGGTGGGCCGGGCTGCGTGCGCTGACCGAGCAGGCCACAGTGCCGGTATACGCGCTGGGCGGGATGACACCGGACCATCTGCTCCAAGCCTGGGCGCACGGGGCACAAGGTATTGCGGGAATCGGGGCGTTATGGGGAAATGACAGCAACCGGCCTGCTCGGACGACAGTTAGAGCACAGCGTTCAGAATGATCCGGTAAAACGCAAGGCCGTCCGTGTAAAAGGTGTCGTCGTTCTGCTGTTCGATGGTCTCGTTGCCCAAATTGACGCTCATGGCGATCCCAAGATTGTCAGAGTGAGCCCACCATTGGCTACCGAAGATCGCTCCGAGCTATGAAGAGCGAGTATGGCGAGATAGAATATCAGTTTAGCGAGGGCGATAAATTCCATACACCGCCAACAGTCGCAGTGACGGTAAGAATCGAGTCGATCGGCCGCTTTTTTCTGCGCCCGCGTTTGAGCTGCTCCGCGATAGATGGCGAAAGTTTAGAGTAAAAGTGGTGAGGGAAGGCGCATGACGCTCGAAGCTGATGTCAAATGGATGCGCCACGCCTTATCCCTCGCCGAACGTGCGGCGATGAAAGGCGAGGTGCCGGTGGGCGCGGTGTTGGTGAAGGACGATCAGATTGTCGGTGAAGGCTGGAACCAGCCCATCATGGGTCACGACCCCACTGCCCATGCCGAAGTCGTGGCGTTGCGTGCTGCTGGACAGCAGCTTGAGAACTACCGGCTGCTTGATACCACGCTCTATGTAACCCTGGAACCCTGCGCCATGTGTGCTGGGGCCATCATTCACGCCCGCGTAAGCCGGGTGGTCTACGGCGCCGCCGACCCCAAGGGCGGCGCGGCGGGCAGCGTATTTGACATTTTGGGCTCAGATCGTCTCAACCACCGGGTCGCCTGCGAAGGCGGGCTGCTCGCCGAGCCGTGCAGCGCACTGTTAAGCAGCTTCTTCACCGCGCGGCGCAAGGCGCAACGGCCTGACGGCGTTGTTGCCGACCGAAAATTGGCTCAGGTGTTCTAAGCAGGCTGTTGGACTTAGAGCCTCTTCAATATCTTTTTCCCCTCGTCATGAGCAACAGAACCAGGAATGCCAAGCTGACAAACTGTCTACACAGACTATGGGATCCGCTTCAAAATTCAAAAAGATTTGGAACAGGCTTTAAAGAGCGGAATCGCAGGGTGCGTCACACGCACCCTGCATAATTATTGGCGTTTTGAAATAGAAATAGCCAGGCTAGCTGGCTCTGGTTCAAGCAAAGTCGACGCCTGAGGCTACGGCGATTCTGGCGGCGAGCTTTTGAAAGTCGGTGTAGCAGCTTCTCACAGCTTCTATGTGGGCGCCAATGGCGCCGTCGGCCGATTTAAGGGAGAAGATCGGCTTGTGCGCCTCCATGGCCATGGGCATCAGACTGCGATAGTGTTTGAGCAGGGAAAGGCAGTGGGGATCGTCTTTTGTTATCACATGTGAGGATGTAATATTTTCGCCCAATACAGCTTCACGATACACGCCAGGAATACGATCGATCCAGCGATTATAGGCCTTTACCGGTCGCTTATCGGAGATACCATGCTGCATGACAATATAGCCGATGGGCTGCATCGCACCTTTAGGCATGGATAAATCAGCGGGGGCTTTGGTAAGCAGGTCCGCCCAGGTCGCACGCCAGTCGCGTAGCGTTGGCCCCAGATTCTTGAGTCCTTGAAGCGAAAAAATATCTGGCGCCAAGGGTAGGCACACCTGATCGGCGGCAATCAGTGCGGAGCGATTGATGGCGCCTAAATTGGGGCCGACATCAAGCAGCACCAGCTCCGCACCCCAGTCTGCGCCCTGCTGAACAAGCCGATGAAAGGCCGTCATGGTGCGAAATGCCGACTCGTCGCGGTTGTGGCAGCGTGGCCAGGCATCGGAGAGCTTGTCTTCAAAGCGCGAGAGGCCAAGATCGCCAGCGATGAGGCCAAGATTGCCGGTTATTTTCTCGACATGTGGCCGACTGATGTCGCCTGTGCCGCGCAATATGGGCCGGATGGCACCGTAGATGGTGTCGGGGTGTTCATCGCCAGGCCAAAGGCTTTCCAGCCGATCTTCGTTTAGGAACATGGCGGTGAGATTGGCCTGCGGATCAAGGTCAACCGCAAGCGTTTTGATGCCGCGATCCGCAAACATCCAGGCGGGGTGATAAACAAGAGATGTCTTCCCTACCCCTCCCTTATTGTTGAAGAAGGCGATAGTTTTCATGCAGGACTCCGATATATCTTGACCAACACACTGTTCGACGGGGCTATGATTAGCAGCGATGGTTTCCGGATCGACGGCTTCGCGGCGATACGCGTCAAATTGCCCCAGGGCTATATCGTCAATGCTTGCTTCAGGGCATGCGCGTGCGTCGAAAGACCGGGCTAATGCCACCCTGCGCTCGGAAAGTATCCGCTCTTCCTGTTCGTTTGCGATTGCTTTGCGTGGCCCCACGCGAATATGTACCTGTCCTTTGTAGCGTACTGGCGGCAGGTCGGAGGGGAGTACTTCGACAACGGCAATCTCACCGCCTTCCAGCGAGAATTTGGCTACGCTCATCGCCGGTTGAGGTAGTACGTTTCCATCAGAACGTATTGCACTGAGATTTTTCAACAATTCGTCAGTAACAGTCAGGGCAGAAAGAGTGCCGTTGTTATTTACACCAATCAGGAGATAGCCGGGTAGACGGTGATTGGGGAAGTCATTGGCAAAAGCACATATTGCTTCGCCAAATTTGTCTGTTTTATTCGTGGACACGGTTCTTTCGATCCGATCCGTTTCCGGGCAGGCCAGCAAGTCAATCAATTGATCTTGGGTAAGCATGGTATCGCTGATCGTTCCAAATAATTCGAGCAATTTAACCCTGATGCAGGTAATCGCCCAATTCTACATGACAACACATGGGCACGTGGTATCGATTGCCTTGCTGTGCAATCACTCCGCTAAAAACGCGCCGCAGCCAGCGCTGCGCCCATCAGCCCCACCTTGGCGTTTGTAATCACATACACAGGCATGCCGCGTAGCAGTGCAGACATCCTGCCTTTGTTGGAGAATTCACGCATGAAGGCGCCTGAGGTGATGTGGCGGAGTATCTTGGGGGCAATACCTCCGGCAACATAGACGCCGCCAAAGGCGAGATTAATCAGGGCGAGGTTGCCTGCCTGTGCGCCGTAGATCGACACAAACATATCCAGCGCGGCACGCGCCAAGGGGTCATCACCCGTATCGGCAGACGCGGATATCGCCGCTGCGGGGTCTGCGTGCCGCATGATTTTCTCTAATTCGACCGGTGATGCGTCGGCGTTTTCATGCAAAAAAGAGTAAATATGGGCCAGCCCCGGTCCGGACAGGATGCGGTCGTAGGAAACGTGGTTGTAGTGGCGCTGCATATAACGCAGCAGCCCGATTTGCGGTTCATTCGCGGGGGCAAAATCGGCATGACCGCCCTCGGAGGGGACGACCTCGTAGCGTCCGCCCTGCCAGATCATTTGACCCACGCCCAGCCCAGTGCCGGCGCCGATGATGATGCGTGGCGCGCAGGGTTGCGATTGACCGGCTTGCAACACAGCAACGTCATCCGTCGCAAGCGCCTCGATGCCGTATCCTACTGCCTGGAAGTCGTTGATCAGCGCTAGCCGGGGGATGTTGAGTGCGACGGCGAGGGGCTGGGCGTCGATATGCCAGGGCAGATGGGTGACCTTTGCGTATTGGCCGGTGGCGGTTGTGCGAATGGGTCCGGCAACGGCAATACACGCCTGTTCAATGCCGGACGCTGCGGGCGCGGCGCGCAGAAAATCCTGGATCAGCGGCAGCAGATCGCTGTAATGACGGTTTTCCAGGCGTTGCTCGTGTAGAACCTGATAATCCCTGCCGGTGATATCCGCGATTTGCAGCAGTGTCTTGGTGCCGCCGAGATCGCCTGCGAGTATCCTCATGGTTGGACCTCCTGCGGTAATGCCTGCGCGGCAGCGGCGTCGAGATACCACTCGAACGTTCCGACGGGACGAATCATCTGCACGGGATACGGCACGGTGCGCGGGCCTTCCGTGAGTATCTGGCGCATGATTTCCGCTTTTCCTGCCCCTGCCACAAATATCATGATGTGCCTGGCGTTGTCGATGACCGGCAGCGTCAGGCTAATGCGCCAGGTGTTGAGCTTATCCACATGCACGGCAGCAACCTGGCGGGTGCGCTCCTGGAGGATGGCAGTACCGGGAAACAGCGATGCCACATGGCCGTCCGGGCCTAGCCCGAGCAGGATCAGATCAAATTGCGCCACGCCTGCTACAGACTTTGGGATAGCGCCGGTAATCTGGGTCTCATAGGCCTGTGCGGCACCGTCTTTCTCGGCCTCGATGCGATGCACCTGCGCGGGCGGAATCGGCACATGGTTCAGCAAGGCCTCGCAGGCCATGC
>CAMTYI010000071.1:0-42238 GCA_947085925.1 uncultured Gammaproteobacteria bacterium | reverse complement strand
TGAGCGCACCCAACTTCACAGCCTACAGAGCATCTTGCTCATCGCCATTTGCGGGGTCATTTGCGGCGCGGAGAACTGGGCAGCGATCGAGCGGTTCGGCCATGCCAAGCAAGACTTCTTTACTAAAATCATTGATCTGCCCAACGGCATTCCCTCTCACGACACCTTTGGTCGGGTATTTGCTGCGCTGAATACGGAGTAGCCTTTATCGCCTAGGTACAGTGCCTAGCGAAGGCGCTTGGCACCGACATTGTCGCCATTGTGGAATGATGCTTACTTGCTCAAAGTGCTCGCCGCTGGCGGGGGGTAATTAGATGCGATTGCCCTGTGCCCTCCCCCGGCTACACCCCATTGAGCAGACAGGAGTGGCGCATGGTCAAGAGCCGCGCCGGTTAATGGGGTAGTCACCCGTCTTGCCAATGAACGGCAGAGCCAGCATCCATGGCAAGGTAAGCCGCTTCGGATCGCGGAACTGCTTGAGTCCAATGGTCATGCCCTCATGCCCTTGCTCCGGGTGGGCGCGATAGGTGCCGCACAGCCTGTCCCACCACGGCAGGTTGAAGCCGAAGTTGCTGTTGGTTTCGCGCGCTATCACTGAGTGATGCACACGGTGCATGTCGGGCGTCACCACGAACAGCCGCAGCACCCGATCCATGGAGACAGGGATGCGCAGGTTGCCGTGATTAAACATTGCCGTGGCATTCAGCAGTACCTCGAAAATCAGCACGGCCAGCGCGGGAGGCCCGAGAACGCTCACTGCAGCCAACTTGATCAACATCGAGAGAATGATCTCGATGGGGTGAAAACGCGCGCCGGTGGTCACATCATAATCCAGATCGGCATGGTGCATCATGTGCAGGCGCCACAGCAGTGGGACGGCATGAAACATCACATGCTGGATATAAATAACGAAATCCAGCACCACCACGGCTACCACCGCCGCCAGCCAGTAAGGCATCTCAATATTATTCAACAACCCCCAGCCGCGTTCTTCGGCCAGCAATGCCATACCCACCGCCGCCACAGGGAACAGCGCGCGTACCGTTAGCGTGTTGAGAAATACAATACCCAGATTGCTAAACCAGCGCACACCCTTGGAGGTGCTCAGGACGCGGCGTGGCGCCAGCACCTCACCCACGGCCACCAGGATGAAAATCCCCAGAAAAACGCCCAGCCGTATGGTTGCCTCATGGCTCATGACGAATTCGTTCATATTCCGTATTCCATTTGGGTAACATTCAGCCTTTCGGAGTAGCGTTATTCTATCCGGTTACCGGCTCTATGTCCGGCAGGTTCGGACTATTTGGCGTAATCCTCGCACTGAAAGATAGCGGTGCAGCGCGGGTTTGAATAAACTACTCACCACCACACTTTAAGAAAGCCTACTAGTACCCGCAAGGGGCACAATGCAACCATGCTGACACACATCGAAATTCGTGACTTCACCATCATCGACCACCTTGACCTGGAGCTGAGCCACGGCATGACGGTGCTCACCGGAGAGACTGGCGCGGGCAAATCCATCTTAGTGGATGCTCTGGGCTTGGTGCTGGGCGACCGCGCCGACAGCGGCATAGTCCGTCATGGCTGCGAGCGCACCGAGATCAATGCGGCGTTTGATGTGAGTGGCATGGCTGCGGCCCAGGTGTGGCTTGCGGAACACGAACTGGATGCGGACGGCGAATGCCTGCTGCGCCGCACCATCTCCGCCGAAGGACGCTCCAAGGGCTACATCAATGGTCGCACCGTTCCCCTGCAAATGCTTCAGGAGCTGGGGGAAAAGCTGGTGGATATTCATGGCCAGAATGAACACCAGTCTCTGCTCAAAAGCGATGTGCAGCGCCAGTTACTGGACGATTACGCGGGGCACGCCGCACTGCTCGCCGGCCTCGAAAAAACATACAAACAGTGGAAGGCGTCAGGTGCGGAGCTGGAGACATTGCGCCGCGCCGCCCACGACCGCGAATCGCGCCTGGAACTGCTGCGCTATCAGGCGGGCGAGATGGAGGCGCTGGAGCTGGGCGAACAGGAAGTCAGCGCGCTTGAGGAAGAACATGCGCGGCTGGCCAATGCCGGGCGCCTGCTGGAGACCTGCCAATCCGCGCTGCACAGCCTCTACGAAAGCGACGAGGGTGCGGTGCTCACCATTCTCGACAAGGTGCTGGGCGAAATCGAGCAACTGCGCGCCATCGACAACCGCCTCGCCGCCGCGTGCGACCTGCTCAACAATGCAGTCATCCAGACCGGCGAATGTGCGAACGAGCTGCGCCATTACCGCGAAAGCCTGGAACTCGATCCGGAGCGCCTGCAATGGATAGAACAACGCCTTGATACGATACATCAATTGGCACGCAAGCACCGCGTCCTTCCCGGCGAGTTGCCCGCCCTGCTGACACGATTGAGTGACGAGCTGGCGGCGATAGAACACAGCGACGCGCGCCTTGGACAGTTGCAAAACGAACTTGACCAGGTTGCCCTCGCCTACCGCAAACAGGCACTCACCTTGAGTGAAAGCCGCAACCGCGCCGCAGGCGAGCTGGCCGGGCGAGTGACCACCGCCATGCAGCCGCTGGGCCTGCCAAATGCACGCTTTGAAATCGCGTTGCACCCGCTGGATGATGAGCGCTTTTCACCCACGGGCATGGAGCGCGTGGAGTTTCTGGTCAGCACCAATCCTGGCCAACCCGTGAAACCGTTGCACAAGGTAGCATCAGGCGGCGAGCTGTCGCGCATCAGCCTTGCCATCCAGGTGATCACTGCCCACAGCAGCCACATCCCGACCCTGATCTTCGACGAAGTGGACACCGGCATCGGCGGCGGCGTAGCGGAGACCGTCGGCCGACAACTGCGCGCACTGGGCGAATCCCACCAGGTGCTGTGCGTCACCCATCTGCCCCAAGTCGCGGCGCTCGGCCACCATCACCTCCATGTCAGCAAACAGACTCAACACAACAGCACCACCACCGGCATCCGCAAGCTGGATGACAACGCACGCAACGAAGAAATCGCCCGCATGCTGGGCGGCGTAGAAATCACCGAGCAGACACGGGCGCATGCACGCGAGATGATCGGACGGGCGGGCGCAAGCGAGAAAACATCCCGCCCGGCAGGCACGAAAACCCGCAGGAAAACAGGCTCAGCGTGAAACCTTGATTCCTTGCGAGCCTCCTCAATCGCCTTTTTATAAGATAAATACCCTACCCGCCACGCCGCCACGCATGAAACCGTGCGAGCACGCGCAACAACCTTTGCGGGGCATGGGCCCGGCGCCAAACACCAGCGGCGTATTTGTTGGCCTCCGCCAGTGTGGGATAGGGATGCACAGTACCCAGGATTTTATTGAGTCCCAGACCGTGCTTCATGGCCAGTACGAATTCCGCCAGCGACTCACCGGCATGGGCGCCCACGAGGGTGACGCCCAGAATCGTGTCCTTGCCGGGTGGGGTGAGCACCTTCACGAAGCCGTGGGCCTCCTCCTCGGTGATGGCACGGTCCAGGTCGTCGATACCGTAATGAGTGACTTCGTAGGCAATTCCCTGCGTCTGCGCCTCCTGTTCATTGAACCCGACGCGCGCCACCTCCGGGTCAGTGTAAGTGACCCACGGGATGACGCGGTAGTCCGCCTTGTATTGTTTGAACGGGCTGAACAGGGCGTTCACCGCAACATACCAGGCCTGATGGGCGGCAGCGTGGGTAAACTGGTATGGACCGGTAACGTCACCGCACACATAGATATTGGGGTAATTGGTGCGCAGGCAGGGATCAGCGGCGATGGTGCCGTTATCGGCAAGACTTACGCCCAACTCTTCCAGGCCAAAGCCCTGCACATTGGCGCGGCGGCCCAAGGCGACGAGCAGCTTGTCGAACGCAATTTGCACCTCGTTGCCACCATATTCGCAGGTCATGTATTTGGTTTCCCCCTCGGTGCGGACAGCGAGCGGATTGTGATCGAGCAGGACTACGACGCCCTCGGCGCGCAGGCGTTCGGTGATGAAGACCGAAACTTCATCGTCCTCCTTGTTCATGATCCGATTCGAGCGTTCCACCAGCGTGACCTGTACACCGAGGCGCGCAAAGGCCTGGGCCAGCTCGCAACCGATTGGCCCACCGCCCAGCACCAGCAGTCGCCGTGGTCGTTCGCGCAAATCCCATATTGTGTCCGAGGTGAGATAACCGGCCTCTTCCAGGCCAGGAATAAAAGGCACGGCGGGCCGTGCGCCGGTAGCGATGACGATATTGCGTGTGGTGTGTACGCGCCCATTCACTTCCACCTCGTAGGGCGAGCGGACGCGCGCCTCGCCCTGGATACAATCAACGCCCAATGCGGTGTAGCGCTCCACCGAATCGTGGGGCGCGATCGTCTTGATCACCCGCTGCACCCGCTCCATCACATCCGCAAAGTCATAATCCACCGTCGCTTTCTTAAATCCGAATTGCTCGGCACGCTGCGCATAGGACAGTATTTTGGCAGAGCGGATCAACGCCTTGCTGGGAACACAGCCGGAATTCAAACAATCACCACCCATCTTGTGACGCTCGATCAGCGCCACCTTTGCCTTCACCGCAGCGGCGACATAGGCCGTCACCAGACCGCCCGCACCAGCACCGATCACGATCAGGTTGTAATCGAAGCGCTTCGGCCTGGGATAATGGCGCAACGCCTGCCTGCTCTTAACATAATCCACCGACTTCTTCGTAACCAAGGGAAAAATACCCAGCAGAGCGAAGGACAACAACAGGCCAGGCGACAAAATGCCCTGCAAGGAATCAAGACGCGCCAACTGAGTGCCGGCATTTACGTAGACCAACGTCGCCGGCAACATGCCAAGCTGGCTCACCCAAAAAAAGGTAGTGGCGCGCATGGCGGTGAGCCCCATCACCAGATTGATCACGAAGAAAGGAAAGAGTGGGATAAGGCGCAGGGTGAACAGATAAAAGGCTCCCTCGCGCGCCATCCCCGCATCTATGGCACGCAGACGCTCGCCAAAACGCGCCTGCACTGCATCCCGGAACAAAAAACGCGCGGTGAGCAGGGCCAGTGTCGCGCCGATAGTGCTGGCAAAGGAGACGGCCACAGTGCCGGCAGTAAACCCGAACAACGCCCCACCCGCGAGGGTCATAATCGTCGCTCCAGGCAACGAGAGAGCAGCCATTGCAACATAGGCCATCATGTAGATGAGTAGAGTGCGGAACGTGTGCTGCTGATAGTAACTGGCAAATGCCGTTTGTTGGGACTTGAGGTAATCCAGCGTGATATAGCGGCCTACATCCTGCGTGAAAAACACATAGACTACTGCGATAGCCACCGCCACCAGAAACATCTTCGCCAACATCCGCATCTTCATCGACATTTCGCCACTGCTGTTTCGCACCAAGAATACAGTATCGGACGAAGCAACGGGTGGCTCTTGGAGACTGGCAGGGTTAAGGAAAAAATGTAGTGTGGGTTAGCCTATGCGTAACCCACCAAGTGTCGCGTAGCGACACAGCACAGTTACATATGCCGACTGAATCGCCCATGCCTGGCATAGGACAGCAAACCCCGGAATTGTTCGCCACTCATGTGGATCAAATCCTCGTGGCTGCCCGCTTCGAAATAGATATCCGGCTGTTCCGCGAGGCTGTCATCCCATATCATTTCAACCCCATAGGCCGCGCCTAAAAGCGGTATCGCACCGGCTTCACAATCTTTAAACAATGCAGAAATTTCACTTTCGGTCGCCAAGCCCAACCTGCGTTTCAGTGCGCGATGCAACTCACCCATTTCAAGTTTATGGGTGGAGGGCAGAGCGGCCATGAGATAGCCACCCTCATCCTCCAGCAAAACCGCTTTCGCCAGGCGGTCCCCGGGAATATGGGCTATTTGCGCGGTTTGTCGGCTATTTTGTGTGCGGGGGTGCGAGATCAAATCATACTTGATCCCTTTGCGCATCATATAGCTTTCGAGTGTGTGAGAGATGGTCACGGCAGCTTCCTCCCTGTATGGATTGCCAGAAACATTGAGGGGGGAGCGCAGGATTGTTCTCCACCCGAGGCGGTATTCATCAGCTACTTTCAAGGGTTATGAATCATTTATCATGAAAAGTCAAGGGGATTTGAAGGCCACTTTCAAGAATTATCCCCCACCGCTTGCTCGTCACCCACAAGCCCTAACCCATCATGTTCATGAATGCGGCATAGCGGTGTAAGCGCGCAAAACGTGCATGTCTGTGGCGGATCCTTCGGGTCAACCGGAGCATGGCCAGTGCGGAACGCTGCGCCCAGGCTGTGCAGCGTTGCCTTCCATCCCTCGATGAGACCATTCCATGAAGCTATATTCTCAGTCTCGCCAATGGCCTTTATTCCGGGGGTTATTCCGGAATATTGCGCCAGCCCTTTGAATTTCATGTCACTGTTCCTGACTTGCGCAAACATCAGCGCCGCCGCCTCTTGCTCATTAAAAGCGCAATACAACGGCAACTGGGGTTCGTCCGGGCGATCACCGAACCAGCCGTTTATATTTGCAATGCCGGTCTTGTAGTCGATGATGACTTGTTTACCGTCCGGCAGTTGGTCAATGCGGTCGATACGGGTGGTCACATTAATCCCGCCGACCTGCACCACACGTTCCTGTTCCGGCTTAAACACCGTAAAAGGCGCACGCTGTTTTTCCAATGCCAACCAGGCTGTAACGAGCTTCTCTAATCTGTTTTTTTCCAGCTCCGTGAATTTTTCAGTGAAGGTAAGCCGCCGTTTTCTTGCCATATCACCGACGGCTACCGAAACAGTCTGCTTGACAATATCTTGTATCGTTTCATCGGAAAAACTGCACAGGTTTTCGTAAGATCGAAGTACTTGCCACGTTTGTTCCAGTGCCGAATGCAAAAGTTGCCCTCGCTCCATGGGATTCAAGCCGATCTGGGTGGTTGCCAGTGGCCGCGCGCCCAGGCGATATTCGGCAAAAGCGCGAAAGGGACATGCTGCCTGTTGCTTGAAAATGCCTGTGCCACCGGAGGCCAGCGCGCCTTCATGCAACGCAGGGGCCTGATAATCTTCCATGATCTCGATAGCCGCGGCCTGGTGAGTGACAGCCGCATAGGAAATTATTTGCGCCGCGCTCATATAGCCTGGCAGATCCGCTGGCACGATCTCTTCCAGGTCGGTGATGAGTGGTGAGGGACGCAGATGGCGATCGCCGTCGCGTTGTGGGTAGCTCATCACCACTTCCGGAGCGCTGGCGAGCAACCTTTCCGTCATGCGCCGGGCGAATGCCAGCTCGCGTGCAGCAGAGGCATGCGGCAAGCCTTGCGTGCGTTGCAGCGAGAGCGGCAGAAACGGATTGGGGCGCGGCGGCGTCGGCCATACCTCGTCGTGCAAACCCATCACCCAAAGGTGATCAAAGTGCATCCCCGCCGCCTCCATCACGCCCAGGATCTGTATCGGGGCATCCGCCCCCTGCGGTTGAAACAGCGTGTCGGCGGCCATCTTCCGCAGACCGGGCAGCGCCTCATTGAGGCTTTGCCTTGCCACCACCTCATCCAGCCGCGCATAATCCGCCAACAGTTCACGCCAGGCCATGACTGTTTGATATTCCTGACTACTCAGCGAGCGCTCACCCGGCCAGCCCATGGCCACCAGCAAGCGAGGGAATGTTGCCGCCCATGCGCTGGGTGCTTGATGGCGTGGCAAGGCATGAATCACCTCAATGCACTGCTGTAGGCGCGCGCCAAGCAACGGGCAGGCATGCACTGCAAGGGCATGATGTTTTAACTCATCAACAGTGACAGTCAACTCGCCAAAGCGGCGTAACCGCGCATCCAGCAGTCCCCTGCGTGTCATTTCCTGCTCGCCCCCCGCCAAAAACGGTGAGTTCAACAAGGCACCCAGTTTTTCCAGCGGCAGCTCACCCTGTGCCATTTCGATAATCAGCAGGGCGACATTGATGTGCGGCTGATCGGACAAGGGTGTACCCAGTGAGATATTGTAGAGTGACGCATCCGCTGTCTCACCGGGCATGATGGAGGCAGGCAACAGCACGTCATTAAAAATTCGCGCCACCTTTTCGCGTAGCGTACCCAGATCGTGGATGACCACACCTATCGTCCCGGCATCCCCCTGTTCCAGCAGATGACGCGACCAGCGCGCCGCGACAGTGATCTCGGTATCTGCATCGGCAAACCCAACACGCCGCGCCCGGCTCTGCGGGAAGGACGGCAGTTGAATTTCACTCACCTCACTGCCTGCCGCCCGCAACGCCTCGAAAAGGGCTTGTTGCTGTGGCGTCAACTCATCGAATCCCGCCAACAGCAAATGGCGTGGCGCCTTTAATGCCCCGACGTGAATCTGCCGCGCGATAAAATCCGGCAACCGGGCATTTTCCATCCATCCAGACACACGGCAGAGCTCTTCAAAAGAGCGCGCCCAACGCTGGAATGCCAGGACATCCTCATTGAAGACATTATTCCTACCATCAAGTGTAACCTTCCATTGCATGAGCAATGCCCATGCCTCCAGCGTGTCCTGTGCCGTAGCGGAAACGCGCAACAGCCCCTGCCCTTCCGGTGACTCGGCGATGATCCGTTCCCACAGCGTCAGTTCCTGCTGGGTATTGAGCAGCGTGGGATGTTCTCCCATTGCGGCGCTCTCGCCTATGTCATCCCAACACCGCCCCAGCCAGGCGGGCAATGGCAAAATGTCAGCACTTCGCCATGCCGCGCGTCCTTTCGCCTCTTGACGGGCATCAAACATGCGACACAAATGACGCGTCAGACGCCTGTTGGCGGTCAGCAATGTTGCACCCTGTTCAAGCGCGGAGAAAATGTCGTGCATCATAACGAATGAGTAATTGGCATTACACGCCGTCCGCGAAAGGCACCAAAAATTTCATGGCACAAACCGTTCGACTGTTGCATTCGGATAGCAAGTCCAAACCCATTCCTGCGCCAAATTTTCCTACTCATGTTGTTCGTGCCTTTCGTGTCTTTCGTGGACGCGCATAATATCAGTGATTAAAACGAACGCCTGGATTGGGCGACACAGCTACAGCAGACAGGGTAACATATACAACCATTTCGTCATCTTTCGCATGGATACATACAACCGCCATCCGACAAGCAAAAAACAACCCTGCGCCCAACTTTAAAGTTAATGTATTTAATGAAAAATAAAATTTATCTCATTATTTTTAAATCACTTTTAATTCTATTCATGGGACTTGCCTGCACTGGCGCCGCGTTCGCTGCAAACTCTGCCGGAGAAACCGCCTCCCCACTCGATCTCACCGGCACGGGCTTTGGACTGCTGGCGTTGTTGCTCTTCGTGATCGCCTACGCGCTGGTCATTAATGAAGAATTCCTCCATCTGCGCAAGTCCAAGCCAGTCATCGTCGCCGCCGGGGCGATCTGGATATTGGTGGGCATAGCGTATGCCGTACACGGCGACAAGGTCACCGCCGGCACAGCCCTGCGCCACAACATTCTTGAATACGCCGAGATCATGCTTTTTTTGCTCGCCGCCATGACCTACATCAACACCATGGAGGAACGTGATGTATTCAATGCCTTGCGCGCCAGAATGGTGTCCGCTGGTTATTCCCTGCGTAAAATCTACTGGATATCCGGTGTAATGGCCTTCTTCATCTCATCCGTCGCCGACAACCTGACCACTGCCCTGCTGATGGCGGCGATCACGCTCGCGGTGGGCACCGGCTATCCTGGTTTCGTCGTGGTGTCGTGCATCAACATCGTGGTGGCCGCCAATGCTGGAGGCGTATTCAGCCCATTCGGCGACATCACCACGTTAATGGTGTGGCAAAAAGGCATCGTTAAATTTCATGAATTCTTCGACTTGTTTCTTCCGGCACTGGTGAACTGGCTGGTGCCAGCCGTACTCATGTCGCTTGCCATTCCAAAAGCACAGCCCATAGCCACCAGTGAGCGCATTGAGGTTAAACAGGGAGGTTTCGTCATTATCGGCCTCTTTGTGTTCACCCTGATAATGACCGTATCCTGCCATCAATTCCTGCACCTGCCACCTGCACTGGGCATGATGACAGGACTGGGTTTGCTGCAAATCCATGGTTATTTTTTGAAACGGAATGACCAAGCCAGGCAACGCAACCTATCATACCAGCCCGAATTGGAACCCCTCGGACTTGATATCTACACCAACCCGCATGACCGCCCCTTCGACATTTTCAACAGTCTGCGGCGTGTCGAGTGGGACACCTTATTGTTTTTCTATGGGGTGATTCTGTGCGTAGGCGGATTGGGCGCGCTGGGTTATCTCACCCTGCTCTCGCAAACGATGTACACCGATCTTGGCCCTACCACCGCCAATATTCTGGTGGGTCTGTTGTCCTCTGTAGTGGATAACATCCCCGTCATGTTTGCCGTACTCACCATGAATCCGGACATGTCTCATGGTCAGTGGTTGCTGGTGACCCTGACTGCCGGGGTAGGCGGCTCACTGCTTTCGATAGGCTCTGCGGCAGGTGTTGCGGTGATGGGCCAGGCGCACGGTGCTTACACCTTCTTTGCCCACCTGAAATGGTCCTGGGCGATTGCACTGGGCTATGCGGCCAGCATCTGGGTGCATTTTTTATTGAATGCGGATTTGATGTAAATTATTTACATGATATATCTGCGCCACACCCTTGTAAGCAAATGCTTATTTTTATGTGATCACCACTAAAAATAATCCACTTTATTATTATGGATATTTTTTGAAAAAATATTAATTGCATAATTATCATAATAAAAACACCAATAAACATTAAAACCTCAATCACCGCCCCATCCTTTTTCGTCTCCTATTGGAGACGCGCCTTGTGAGGCGCACTGCTTAAAAAAAGCCACCATAGCGAGTACAGTTGTGCAACTACCCAAAGCTTTTTAATAATCAAAAAATACCGGCTTTTTCCAGCCCATCTGGTATCGAGAAAACAGGCCATGACCAAGATCAGGTTTGAAGATGACATTGCCAATACCCTTTTCTCAAAAAACCTTGTCGGCCAAATTATTAACGAGGAATTTAACGCCTTTCTGCAACTCAGCGATGATGATATACAGCTAACAAAGCGTTACCATCACCATTTCCTTCAGGGTGCCTCCTCTTTTTCGAAAATCTTTTACGATTACCTGCTGTCTTCCCCGGCAACCGCCGCCATATTGCAAGACTATCAGAGCAGCGGCAACTCGATTTCGACGCTGGTAGCGAGCCAATTACAGCATCTCTCAACTTTTCTTGATGCGAACATAAGTGATGAATCCGCCGCACAATTGATGCATATCGGCAAGATTCATTACCAGGCCAGAATTGCGCCAGAATGGGTGATGGGAGCCTACCGTCTCTATCTGGACCACCTGCAATCCATCATCAGTTCTGAAAGTGAAATCAATGATGAACATCGCAACCCACTCAACGCAGCACTCGTAAAACTGTTGTTCCGTGATATGGGGCTAATGCTGAAAGGCTACTGGGATAGCGCGTTTCAGGCCTTGCAGGAAGAGCAACACAAGGTCGGTGTATTGCAGAATCAGGTCTCCAGCCTGCTGGCGAATATTCCGCAAATATTATGGTCTGTCGATGTAGTTCAAAACCGGCTTTTGTATATCAGCCCCAACACACGGCAGATTTGTGATATTGACATGGACGCACCCATTCCATGCCTTGGCAACACCGTCATGGAGGATAAGGAAAACGTTCAGATGGCTTGGCAACAGGCACTCAAAGGCGAGCGTATCGAAGTGGAAAGCAGGATGAATACAGCGACGGGTGATCTGCGCTGGTTCCGCAGAGTGTTCAATCCTTTTTTCGATACTAATGGCAATGTGGTGCGTATCGACGGCCTGATGGAAGATATCACTGAATCAAAACAAGCTATCGAGCGCCTGCAATATTTGGCGACCACCGATGTTCTAACCGGCCTCGCAAATCGCACGTTGTGGTATGACCGGCTTAATCAAGCCTTGGTTACGGCGCGCCGCAAAGAGGGACAAGAAGCGGTTTTGATGATACTCGACCTGAACAATTTCAAAATCGTCAACGATACGCTGGGGCACTCCACCGGAGATGAGATATTGTCCCAGACAAGCCAGCGCTTGCGAGCAGTGCTGCGCGAGTCAGACACCCTGGCGCGTTTGGGCGGCGACGAATTCGCAGTGCTGCTGCCGGATGTTACGCACGGTGGAGGCGCCGCTGAAAAAATTGCCAAAGCCATTCTTGGCTGTTTTGCTGAAGCATTCCACTGCGAGGCACACGAGATTCATGTCGGCACGTCCATAGGCATCACAATATTTCCCGAGCACGGTCTGGACGCTAAAACCCTGATGAGTCGCGCCGATGCAGCGATGTATGAAGCAAAAGGGAAAGGCGGAGGTTTTCAGATATATCGTTCCGAGTCAGAGACCAATCATGGACAACGGCTGCGGATATCGAGCGACCTTAGGCACGCGCTGGAGCACAAACAATTTGTTCTGCGTTATCAACCGAAAGTGGACATCAAAACCGGAAAAATCCACAGTGTTGAGGCCTTGTTGCGCTGGCGCCACCCCCATTATGGCCTGATCAATCCGGCAGATTTTCTTCCTTTGGCAGAACGCACCGGCATGATCAATGAGATCACCCAATGGGTATTAAGCAATGTATGTTCACAGCAAAAAAAATGGCATGGATCAGGGCTGAATTTACCTGTCACAGTCAATGTGTCGGCGCGCGCCCTCCTCGACCCCCAAGTGATCGAAAATGTCACAAGGATTCTGGACGCCAGAGGCACACCAACAGCCAGCCTGGGAATTGAAGTTACCGAGGCTGTACTAATGTCCGCCGCCGCACATGGCGATCACAATCTGGAAAAGTTAAATGAATTGGGACTGGCCATTTCCATCGACAATTTCGGCGTGGGTTATTCTTCCCTTTCTTACCTGAAAAAAATGCCGATACAAAGCATCAAAATCGATAAGTCCTTTGTGAGCGGCATGGAAAACAATGAAAGCGACGCCACCATCGTGCGTTCAACCATTGAGCTTGGTCATAACCTGGGGCTCCAGGTAGTGGCGGAAGGCGTGGAAAGCAGCGACGTGTGGGAATCACTCGCAAAAATGGGCTGCGATTACGCCCAGGGCTTCTACATCAGCCACCCGCTATCCGCGAATGAGATGCTGCGCTGGACGCAGCATTAGTGCGCCAGTGCTAACGAATACCCTCCGCCACTCGCTCGACCTGATCGGCAGGCAGGGACAATAGAAAATAACGGACTTCTCTTGAGTGGGTTTCGCCCACATCAATGAGGGCTCAAATAAAATGGTCACATCGGTCTTAACCAGCCAACCCGACAAATACGCTTTGCACGTCATCATCCGCATCAATGGCTTCCAGGAACGCTTCGACTTCCGCGCGCTCCGCTTCGCCCAGCGTTACCGGATTTTTGGGGCGGTAACACAGTTGTGCGGACTGCACGACAAATCCGTATGCGGGTAATGCGCGAGATACTGCGTCCATCTCGGTGGGGTCGGTGAGAAATAGCGTTGCGCCGTCTTCACCAGACTCCAGGTCCCGGGCGCCGGACTCGATGGCGGCAAGTTCTGCGTCGGCGTGCGCGGTTTCCTGCGTCGCCTCAATCATGCCAAGATAATTAAAATCCCAGGACACCGAACCCAAGGCGCCCAGTTGCCCCTTGCGAAATAATACGCGAATGTTGGAGGCAGTGCGGTTGGTGTTGTCTGTCAGGCACTCGACGATCACGGGAACCCGGTGCGGCGCAAAACCTTCGTAAGTGAGCTTCTCGAAGTTCACTCCTGAGTCAAGCAGGCCGGCGCCCTTCTTGATGGCTCGTTCGACGGTATCCTTGAGCATGGATGCCTTTTTCGCCTGATCCACGGCCAGACGCAGACGCGGGTTCATATCCGGATTGGCGCCCGCGCGTGCCGCGACCATGATCTCCTTGGCGAGTTTGGTGAAGATGCGGCCTTTGGCGTTGGCTGCGGTTTCTTTGCATTTTGTTTTCCACTGTGCGCCCATGTGGGGTCTCCCAATAAAAGTAAGCTGTCGTTCATTGTAATCTGTACATTAAAAGCGCGGGTTATTCCTTAACGGCCCCTGATTGCCGTTCCCGCACGGCGAATGAAAGCGCCTCGCCGGAGTAATCATCCATGCAAAACACCGAGTGCCAACAGCAATGATCAATACCCTGTTGCGGCAACAGAATGACATCACCCGGTTCAAGCAGGTAGGCGTATCCGGCCTCAATCAGTTGTTGCGCAAAGGCAGGAACACGGTTGAGCAAAGTGTCCAGCGGATCATTTTGATGATCGTCAAGGTACGCGGACAGGCTCTCGCCGTTCGCTGCTTTGGCGAGCAATGTCTTCAAAGCGCGCGGCTTCACGCCCGCCTCGATCAACTCCTTGTGTGCATCAGGACGCG
Source organism: uncultured Gammaproteobacteria bacterium (assembly GCA_947085925.1). Classification (GTDB taxonomy): domain Bacteria; phylum Pseudomonadota; class Gammaproteobacteria; family Ga007554; genus LNEJ01. Next base: position 27,838 of record CAMTYI010000071.1, on the reverse strand, counting down.
CCATATAACGCTGGATTTCCTCGATGAGTGACGGCTTGGGCACCGCCAACCAGCTAGTGCGACCATACACTTGAGCGAAGATCACGCCAAGATGTCCGCGCTCAACGTCTTGATGAAACTGAGCGCCACCATTGGGCGCGTTGAAATACACGATACGTTCAACATAGGCCGGCGCTTTGATCGCCAAGGTCGCGCACAGGATACGCTCTACCCCTGGGTTTGCACTTATGATGCACGACTCGGGAAACACGGCCTCGGTCAATTGCGCCGCATATTGCTGGCGCTGATAATCCGCCGCTACGTCTTCATAACCCACCATCCCGAATGAAAAGCGAAAACGCAACGAGGCGTCGTCTTCGTCATAGGAGAGCCATGAGAGCTTGACCCAGAGATTTTCGGCCACGATGTCGCCGTTGTCGAGCACATCAAACTCAAGCGTCTCGATTTCCTGATCATCGCCTTCATCACAGGTGGATGCCAGCAGCTCAAACTGTGGCGCCAGACGTGCGGCGTAGGGCTCTTCATCCAGTAAATCAGCACCGCCCTCCCCCTCCAGAATCTGCTCCATCAATCGCTGGGCAGCGGCGATGTGCGCTTGTTGTGCGGCCAGGCCGCTGGCAACCAGACCAGGAAGAAATACGCCATTCCCTGACTGCCAGAGGGCACGGGCATCCGCTTTAGCGGTTGGCATGTTGCGGTTTTGAACCACCCAACCAACGCCATAACCACGCCGACCCAACCACAGCGGCTCGCCGAATCCCAGGCGTTGCGCTTCGAGTATGGCCTGTTCACGCGTCCAGCCAGGCGGCCCAAGATAAGTGATATTTCCTGCCTGTGCGCTCATTTCAAGTCCAGTGGATCGTTAGGGTTGACGCCATCCATGAACGGCAGGCGGCGATCACTGCTGGTGATTTGGTAGACCTTGCCGATCCAGTTATTAATCACAGCCTCGGCGCTATCGTGCCAGGTGTTGTCGAGTTCGGGAATGATCAGAGACTCAGGCAATTCCGTAATCTGGTCGCCCCGATTGAACGCGCGTTGCACATGTTCCTTGTGCTCTTCGAGAATGGCGGCGATTTTGAGTGGAAAGTAATTTTCAGGCATGGGCGGGTAGTCCGGGCGTTCGCGGCGGACAAAGCGTAGGACTTCGCGCTTGTATTCCTTAAGCAAGCTGATGATGTCATATTCCGGGTGACCCTGGAAGAAGACTAGACGGAACAGGTCTTCACTCACCGCCAGGTGTACACCGGCCTCCTCGCTTTCCGCGAGCACATGCAGGCCGGCGGCATCAAACTGGCTACGGTCGATCTGATTAAAGCGCGAGTGAGGCACGTCGAAACGGGTGTTCGCGCCGATCACCAGCGGGTGCATCCGGTCAACCACACGGTGCGAATACACGCCCCACTGTTTAAAACCGAGCGCTCGCCGCTTCTGGGCATATCGAAATTGCAGCACGGCATGGGTAGCCAGACAAGAACATAAGGTCGATGTGACGTTTTCATAGGCCCAGTCGATGACCTCAATCAAGGGCTGCCAAAACGGCTCCAGGGCAAGATCGGACTGGCTGACATTGGCGCCGGTGATGATCAGCGCATCCAAGCCTTTTTCCTTGATCTGATCGAACGTTTCGTAGTATTGCTGGACATGCGCGCGGGCTTCCGGGCCGCGCTGCAATGCGTCCAGCGTAAACGGGTGCATGTAAAATTGTGCGATCTGGTTCGCTTCGCCGACCAGGCGGAAAAATTGCCGCTCTGTGGCTGCAAGTGCGGCGTCGGGCATCATGTTGAGCAGGCCGATGTGCAGCTCGCGGATGTCCTGGTGGATGGCATCATCGCCCTGGACGATGGTTTCACCCTCCTCTTCCAGGCGTTTGAATGTGGGCAAATCAGAATTGGCTACTAAGGGCATCGCAAACTTCTCTTGACAGGTCAGGGGCGGGTTTAAGGTTGACGGGTGATGGCTTGTTCCACCAGAGCGAGAAAGTCCGCCTCATTCTTAACCTGGGCAAGTTCATCAGTGGTGACGGTATAGGAATAACGGCTTGCAATGGCATCGTAACGCGGGATGCGTGAATAAAACAGCCTCGGAAACATCCATCGGACGAAATCGTTGGGATCAATCTGCGCGACATACGCTAAGCCACGATCAAGCAGATAGGTCTGCAACTGCTCATCAAGGAAGGACTCACGATAATAGAGCGGCTTGGGATCAGCCTCGGCGCGGCTGATGAGCGCTTGCTCGTCGGTCTGTGTCGCCTTGATGTATAAAATCAAGGTGTGCTGCGCCAAAATTTCCAGCGTCTCCGGATCATCCAGCTCGCAGACGCTGCCACCGGCATCGTTGATAAAGTGCATGTAGCCGTAGATATCTTGCGCCTTGCTGATGAATTCCGGCACGTCACGCATTGCGGCAATTTCTGCTTTGCGGTGTAGCTCCTGGCGGCGCTTGAATTCCGGCAAGCAAAGACCACCTAGTTCCGGGTTGCCGAGTTTACCGAGAAAGCTCGACACTGGCTTGAGATTGTCGACCGAGAGGTTGTTCTTGATATAGATCGAATCCGAGCGTAGCAGGTCGCGCAAAAAAGGGATCTGCATCGCCTGGAGTTTGATATTGTCCAGAATCGGCTCATCCAGATAGCGCGTGCCTATCCGATAGTCACCCGAATAGTGAAACCAGTTGCGCTGACGCAGCATGGCCGAAAGGCGGGTTTTGCCTACACCTGACATCCCCAGCAAGGTGATGGATTTATGTTCCCATGCCCGGAATTTTTCTACTGACAATTTCACAATGACGCTCCGTAATCTTTCCGATTGCGCTATTGTATGCCAAAGTTAAAGTTGTTTCAGGTGCAACGGCGCGAGCGAGCGTTAAAGTTACTCTTTACAGTGGGTGTAAGCCCAGACCGCCGAAATTCCGTCACATCATGCAATATCAGGCACTGATGCTTCGGTGCTGGGTGGTCTGTGTTGGTTGCAGCAAGACCGCTGCCACCGCCCTGTTGCAATCGTTACCAAGCTTGGCCGACCAACCGGGCCGTCTTAGGGTCATAAACCACTCTCAAAGATGCTTCAAGCAGCCCTCCACTTCAACATCACTATTTTGGATGGCGCCACGCCGGTATTCATCTGGAATCCCAACGGCAAGATCGGCGATGCCATAGGCGGCAATGATACCCTTGATGACGCGACGCTGAACGAAGCCTTGGCCCAGCTCATCAATGTGGGAAGCAAGGAATATGATCCGCTCGGTATCCACACCGCCATAGGCAGTGGAGGTGAGGATCCGAATACGGGTATTTGCGGCCCCACCTGCGACTACAGCGCCATCACCAATCCGCTTGTTGCCGGAAAGGAGACACCCTGAGCGTCTCCATGGTGGAGACGGCCAACGCCAAGGAGATACCCGAACCCGGCACGATGCTCCTGCTCGGTGGTGGCCTGGTGGGCCTTGCCTTCACTGCGCGTCGGCGCGCCGCTGTCAAGGCATAAAAACAACCCACTCATCGGGCTTTTTCAGCCGGGGACGGGAAACCGCCCCCGGTTTTTTTATGCCACCACCATACCCAAACCTTATCGCACCCAAAAAAGTATCGTAGGGTGCGTCCCACGCACCATCACCCTTGGTGCGTGGGACGCACCCTACAAAATCATTGTCATCTTCAACGCGAATTGGAATCACTTTAAAGCAGGCCGCCAGACCTTACGGCATACAAAAAAACTGCAACGCCGCGAGATCCCCCTCCAGCACTGCTTTCGCCTTGGGGGCATTCTGCTTCAGCCGCCAGATCCACTGATGCGCCTCTTGCAGATGGCGGGCATAGAGGCTACTTCTGACATCGGCATCCAGCGCGGAGCTACCCTCCGGCACCGCCTGGAGGGCGTCGTTCAGGGAAAACTGTTCCTGCACGCCGGGGGCACGCTCGTGTATCCATGCGCCGCTGCGCAGATCAAATTCGTACAGCGAGGTAAACAGATGGCCATGCTGCCCGACGAAATCCACGGCATCAATCACATAAGCGGCCTCCAGGTCGTCCATCACGTAATGGAAGCCCAATCGGCACCAGCCTGGCTTGATCCCAAAATAACCCTCGCGAATCGATTGCCGGTAGCGCTCTGAGGTCTCGTTGTCGATGTCCAGCAGGCGATGCCCATAAGGCCCGGCACAGGAGCAACCGGCGCGCGACTGGATGCCAAAAAGATCGTTGAGCAGCGTGGTGACCAGCTTGGGATGCAGGTAACGGCCCTCCCCGTCCCTGACGTTAAAGGAAACTATCGCCAGGCGGCGCCTTGGGTCCGGATTGCCGAGGATCTCGATGTTGGGGTTGGCCTTCCATTTTACGCAGGCACGCTGCAGCAGCGCTTGCTCGCGGGCTTCGATCCGCTCCACGGTCACGGCCTGCTTCACCTGAAAGGCCAGCGCGGCTTTCATGGTCTGTAGCGCGCCTGGGGTACCGGCCTTCTCGCGTTGTTCGATATCTTGAGTGAAATCGTGCTCCTCATAGCCCACGTAGTCCACCGTCCCACCGCCTCCGACGCTGGGCGCCAGATGGCGCTGATAGATCCGCTCGTTGAAGATCAGCACACCACTCGAACCGGGACCGCCCAGGAATTTGTGGGGCGAGATAAAAACCGCATCCAGGGACGGATCACCGCCATCGGGGACATGAGGCGGGTTCATGTCGATATGCACATAGGGTCCGCTCGCTGCGAAGTCGAAGCAGGCCAAGGCGCCGTGGCGATGCAGCAGGCGCGCAATCTCGTGTACAGGCGAGATCATGCCGGTGACATTAGAGGCGGCGGAAAATGAGCCGATACGCAGCCGACCCTGGTAGGCAGGCTCTTGCAGCAGCGCCTCCAGATGCGCAAGGTCGATACTGCCATCGGCAGCCATCTGAACCTTCACCACCGTAGCCAGACCCTCACGCCAGGTGACCTCATTGGAGTGATGCTCGTAGGGGCCTACAAAGACCACGGGGGAGCACGCCTTCACAAAATAGGTAATGGCATCCAACTCGCCGACCCCGAGCCAGTCCCCGAGAATGCCAAACAGCATCTGACGGGTGGCAGGCGGACAGGCTATTCCCACCAGTTGCTGGAATTTGTCGATGGCGCCGGTAGAACCGGTGCCACAGGCGATGATACGGCCCTGCGGCCCAGCGTTGACCGCACCCTTGATGATTTGCTCTGCCTCGTGCAGGCGTTGCGTCATACGCCGCCCGGTGATGTCATCCTCGGTGTGCGTATTGGCGTAGCTACGTTGCAGTTGTATCAGGTAGTTTTCTATGAAGTGAAGGCTGCGACCGGAGGCGGTGTAGTCGCAATACACCATCAGGCGCTCACCAAAAGGCGTCTGGAAAGGGATGTCTATCCCCACAACCTGCGTGCGTAAAAAAGAGAAATCCAAAGCAGGAATGTTCATAAATATTGCAACCCCAGCGTTATCGTCCCAGAAAATCGCCCGGCGCCAGCGTTCGCTCAGACGGAGTTTTGGCGCTTGGGCCTACTTAGGCACATTTCATGCCATGGGTAAGGGTGTGGGAATAGCGTAATTACAGAACGATTTTCTTTGCCGCGACACGCAAGGCAACAACCTCACAAAACTAGCAAACAGGCTGGTGCAGCGTGACGTGAGGTATTCGAGGACACAAAGAAATTCGGGGGGTTAGCGTAACATGCACCCTCACCCGGCGGATGACTCGGCGCACAAGACAAGGTCTTGTTTTTCCTCTGCGTTCTCCGCGTCCGCTGCGGTTAATCGCCGTTTCCAAGGTCACTTCAATGCCGCAACACACAGTGCAGTGAGCGCGCTGGGGTAGATGCCCAGAGCGAATACAGCGAGGCCGTTGGCGCTCATCGCCACGCGCATGTCCAGGGCGGGTTTGATCGGATTGGTATCCTCGGGCTTGTCGAAGTACATCAGCTTGACGATGCGCAGGTAGTAGTAGGCGCCAATCACGGAGAAGAGCACGGCCACCACTGCCAGCCAGGTCATATCAGCCCTGATAAGGGCCTGGAGCACGGCGAGTTTGGCCCAGAAGCCCACGGAGACGGGGATGCCGGCCATGGAGATCATCAGGACCAGCATGATAAAGGCGAACCACGGGCTGCGTTGGTTCAGGCCCTTGAAATCCTCAAGACGGTCCGCCTCAAAACCGGCGCGGCTGAGCAACATCACCATACCGAAGCCACCCAATCCCATCAAGGCATAGACGAGGATGTAAAACATTGAGGAGGAATAGCCGTTTTCCGTGCCGGTCAGGATACCCAACAACAGGAATCCGACATGGGCGATGGTCGAGTAGGCAAGCATGCGTTTGATGTTGCTTTGGGCAATGGCGATGATGTTACCCGCCGCCATCGAGGCAATGGCAAGCATAATGAGCATGCCCTGCCACTGCATATGCAAATCACCCAAGCCCTCAACCAACAGACGCATCACCATGGCGAACGCGGCGATCTTGGGGGCGGTGCCGATATAGAGCGTCACGCTGGTGGGTGCGCCGTGATAAACATCCGGCACCCACATATGGAACGGCACCGCACCCAGCTTGAATGCGAGACCCACGACCACAAACACTGTTCCAAACGCCAACACGATATTTTTGTCATGGCTCTGCGCAAGATAGGCGCTCACCTCGGTGATATCGAGACTGCCGGTCACGCCATAGAACATCGACATACCATAGAGCAGCATGCCGGAGGCCAGCGAACCGAGCACAAAATATTTCATCGCCGCCTCGGTGGCGCCGATGGAGTCCCTTTGCAAGGCGACCATTGCATAGAGCGACAGCGACAACAATTCCAAACCAAGGTAGATGGTGAGGAAGCTGTGCGCGGAGACCATGACCATCATGCCCAGCACGCCAAACAGCCCCAGCACAAAATATTCACCAGTGAAGAGCTGCCGCACACGCAGATATTCACGCGAATATAAAAACACTACGGCGGTGACAAGATAAATAAACACCTTGAGCACATCCCCCATGGTGTCGCTGATGAAACTGCCGCCGAACGTCATCTGCGTCTCGCCGGTATGCAGGCCGACTGTCAAAATCGCGGCGCCGACGAGGGTCGCTTGTGACATCAAATAGGTGACGACGCGGTTACGCTCACCCACAAAGAGATCAGCCAGCAACACGACACAAGCCATGCACAGCACAAAGATCTCCGGCAGGGCCAGCGCAAAATTGGGCATCTCGAAATTCATATTAGACATCAATCTTCAATCCCAAGCTTCTTATCTTGATTTGTACTAAGTCGACCAGCGAGACATAAGGAAAACACAGACTTCACCTGCGAACCCTATGCCTCCGTGGCAAGAATTTTACAATTTTGAACTCACTGCCTGTTCGAGCAAATGACCGACAGAGGAGTGCATTACCTCAACCAGAGGTGCGGGATAAACACCCAGTAACAGAACCAGCACAGCCAGCGTTCCCAACACCAGCGCCTCACGACCATTCAGATCCTGCAAGGCAGCAACGTTTTGGTTGCCGACCGGACCGAAGATGACACGTTTCACCATCCACAGGGTATAGGCCGCACCCAGCACCAACGTGGTGCTGGCGAGCAGTGCAATCCAGAAATTGGCCTTGAACGCCGAGAGTATCACCATAAACTCGCCGACGAATCCCGATGTGCCCGGCAAACCGGCATTGGCCATGGCGAAAAATACCATCAACGTCGCAAATACCGGCATGGTATTGGCAACACCGCCGTAATCGCTGATGTTACGGCTGTGCAGCCGGTCATACATTACGCCCACGCACAAAAACATCGCCCCGGAGACAAAGCCATGCGAGATCATTTGCACCAGCGCGCCTTCCATGCCCAACGCCGCCCCGGCGACGCTGTTGGTATTATCGTAGATGCTGAATACCAGAAAGAATCCCAGCGTGACAAAGCCCATGTGCGAGATCGACGAATACGCGATCAGCTTCTTCATGTCCTCCTGCACCAGCGCGACGAGCGCGATATAGACCACCGCGACCAGTGACATGGCAATCACCAGCCAATCCAGCTCATGACTGGCGTCGGGCACGATCGGCAGGATAAAGCGCACGAAACCATAGGCGCCGAGCTTGAGCATGATGGCGGCAAGGATCACCGAACCGCCAGTGGGCGCTTCAACGTGCGCATCCGGCAACCAGGTATGCACCGGCCACATCGGCACCTTGACAGCAAAGGCGATGAGAAACGCAAAAAACAGCAGCACCTGGGCCGTCATGCCAATGCGCAGGTCATGGAAGTCGAGGATCGAGAAGCTGTCGGATTGGAAATACAGATATAGCACCGCAACCAGCAACAGCACCGAACCAAGGAAGGTATACAGGAAGAACTTGATGGCGGCATAGACGCGCCGCTGCCCACCCCAGATGCCGACAATCAGGAACATCGGCACCAGCATGAATTCCCAGAACACATAGAACAGCACGGCGTCGAGGGCGGCAAATACACCGATCATGAGTCCTTCCATGATCAAAAAGGCTGCCATGTATTGCGACACTTTATTCTGGATAACCTCCCAGCTCGCGATAATCACCAGCACCGTGGTGAAACTGGTCAGCAGGATGAGCGGCATGGAGATGCCGTCGATGCCCAGCGAGTAATTAACGTTAAAGGTGGCGACCCACGGCATCTGCTCGACAAACTGCATCTGATACGTGCCACTGTCGAAGCCGGTGTACAACGGCAGAGACGCCACAAAGGTGAGGATTGAAAATATCAGCGCCAGCCAGCGTACCAACACATCGTTTTTACCGGCGGCAAGCACCACCAGTCCACCGATGATCGGCAGCCAGATAACCAGGCTCAGGAGCGGCAAATCAGAAAACATGCAAAACTATCCTGTTTTTTGTTCTTAATACACAAAGAAGGTCAGCAACACCACAAGACCAATAATCATAGCGAAGGCATAATGATACATATAGCCCGATTGAGCGCGGCGTACAACACCCGAGATCCAGCCTATACCATTTGCCGTGCCATTCACCATCACACCGTCGATCAGCTTGATGTCGCCAAAGCGCCAGAAGAGCCGCCCCACGCTACGCCCACCACCCGCGAATACAGCATCGTTGAAATCATCGAAACCATATTTTTTATCAAGGATGTTGTATACCCAGGAGAAACGCTCCTTGATGCTCGCTGCGATGTCGGGACGTTTCAGATACAGGAACCAGGCCACGGCGACGCCGACAGCGGACAGCCAAACCGCAGGGGCCATCAGGCCATGCACGATAAACTCAACCCACCCGTGGTACTCGCCACGCAGCACCCCCAGCACATCATGCTCGGGCAACACATAGATAGCGCGACCGAAGAAATCACCAAACTGGAGAGGGCCGATTGCAATAGCACCAATCACCACCGAGGGGATCGCCAGCAGGATCAATGGCACGGTCACCACTGCCGGGGATTCGTGCAAGTGGCTGCGGGTGTGCTCGTCCATACGTTCCTTGCCGTGGAATACCAGGAAGAACATGCGGAAGGTATACAGTGCCGTGATAAACACGCCCAACAGCACGGCGAAATAGGCGAATCCGGCACCCGGCACGGTCGAGATATTAACAGCCTCAATAATGCTGTCCTTGGAAAAGAACCCGGAAAATCCGGGGAATCCGATCAAGGCCAGTGCGCCGATTAGCGATGTCCAATAAGTAATCGGCATGTATTTTTTCAGGCCACCCATTTTTGTGATGTCCTGCTCATGATGCATGGCGATAATCACCGAGCCTGCAGCCAGGAACAACAATGCCTTGAAGAAGGCGTGGGTCATCAGGTGGAAAATACCTGTCGCATAGGCCGACGCACCCAGCGCCACGGTCATATAACCCAATTGTGAAAGCGTCGAATACGCCACAACACGCTTGATGTCGTTCTGCACAAGGCCGAGGAAGCCCATAAACAACGCCGTAATCGCGCCGATGACAATCACCACGCTCAGCGCGGTTTGCGACAATTCAAACAACGGCGACATGCGCGCCACCATAAAAATACCAGCGGTCACCATGGTAGCGGCGTGGATGAGGGCCGAAATCGGCGTCGGGCCTTCCATTGAATCCGGCAACCACACGTGCAATGGTACCTGCGCTGATTTCCCCATGGCACCAATGAACAGCAAAATACAGATAATTGTTATCACGGACCATTGCTGGTTCATGGCAACTTCGGCAGTGACATTCGCCATCGACGGAGCGGCGCTGAATACATCGGCATAATCCAGGGTGTTGAAGTACATCAGCACCGCCGCGATGCCGAGCAGAAAACCCAGATCACCGACACGGTTGACCAGGAATGCCTTCAGGTTTGCATAAATCGCCGACTCTTTTTGATACCAGAAACCGATCAGCAGATAAGACACCAGACCCACCGCTTCCCAGCCGAAGAACAACTGCATAAAGTTGTTGGCCATTACCAACATCAGCATGGAGAAGGTAAACAGCGAAATATAGCTGAAAAAACGCTGGTATCCGGGATCATCGCGCATGTAGCCGATGGTATAAATATGCACCATCAACGACACAAAGGTCACCACCACCATCATCAATGCGGTGAGCTGGTCGATCAGGAAACCGACTTCGAATTTGATCCCGTCGCTGACCAGCCAGGTATAAACCGCGCCATTGTAGGGATCAGCACCCTCCAGGATGATCTGTTTGAAGACCAGTAGCGATAATCCAAAGGATATGGCAACCCCGATTATGGTCACCCAATGTGCCCCGGCACGGCCTATGACCTTGCCAAACAAGCCGGCGATAATCGCGCCGAACAGGGGTGCCAACACAATGGCGAGCGAAATATTCTGCATGATTCAGCGTCCCTATCCTTTTAAGGTGTCAAGGTCTTCGACATTAATGGTGCGCTTGTTGCGGAACAGCACGACCAGAATAGCCAAGCCGATGGCCGCCTCGGCGGCAGCAACCGTAAGTATGAAAAAGACAAAGACCTGCCCGGCGCTATCACCAAGGTAGTGGGAAAAAGCGATGAAATTCATATTCACCGCCAACAACATGAGCTCAATCGCCATGAGCAGAATGATAACGTTCTTGCGATTGAGGAATATCCCGGCCAGGCTGACACAGAACAACACAGCCCCCAGAATCAGAAAATCCGATAACGCGATCATTGCGTCCCCACCCTTTGTAATCTTTTATTGTAAATCCAAGAGCCTGCATTACCCAGCAAAGCAGGTCAACTTTCTTTCTTTTCCGTTTCCATTTTGACGATGCGCACACGATCATTGCGGCGCGTTGCAACCTGCCATCCCGCATTCTGATACTTGGTGTGAGGCCGTCTGCGCAATGTCAGGGCAATGGCGGCGATAATCGCCACCAACAAAATCGCGGCGGCGATTTCAAACGGATATACATACACTGTGTAAAGTATCCGCCCCAATTCCTTGGTATTACTGTAATCCGCCATATGTCTCGCGGGTTCGGCGAAATGCTCCAGACCAAAATACTTGGGGCCTACCGCAATCGTCATTTCCACTACCACAACCAGCGCGACAATGATCCCCACCGGAAGGTATCTGATGAAGCCCTCGCGCAATACTGTGATATTGATATCCAGCATCATGACCACGAACAGGAACAACACCATCACCGCACCAACATATACCAGCACCAGGGTAATGGCGAGGAATTCCGCTTCGAGCAGCATCCACAGCGCAGCACTGGTGAAGAAGGTCAGCACCAAAAAAAGCACGGCATGCACCGGGTTGCGCACGGTAATCACCGCTACCGACGCAGCCACCAAAATTGCCGCAAAAGCGTAAAAAACGATCTGTTCCATGCTCATAATATTGTGTGTAGAGTCTGCCTGGCTTGATAATTAACGGTAAGCCGCATCATGGGTACGATCGGCGGCAATCTGTTTTTCGTAGAGGTCACCCATTGCCAGCAACTTGTCCTTGGTCATGACGGTGCCTTCCCTGCTCTCAAAATGATACTCAAAAAGGCGCGTCTCGACGATGGCGTCCACCGGGCACGCCTCCTCGCAAAAGCCGCAGTAAATGCATTTAAACAGATCGATATCGTAGCGTGTGGTACGGCGTGTGCCATCATCACGCGGCGCGGAATCAATGGTAATGGCCAGCGCCGGACACACCGCCTCGCACAACTTGCACGCAATGCAGCGCTCCTCGCCATTGGCGTAGCGGCGCAGCGCATGCAGCCCACGAAAACGGAATGACTGCGGGGTCTTTTCCTCGGGATACTGCACGGTGATTTTTGTAGCAAAGAAGTACCTGCCCGTGAGTTTCAGCCCAACAAAAAGCTCCCACAGCAGCAGACTTCTAAAATAGTTTGTGATCGCGTTCATCAGCGTTCTCCATACAATGTAAGGTGCGCAATACGCGCCTTGCGCTCTTAATCAAACCAGGGGCCTATTTCAGCCAATACCGCAGCGCCCACCACCAACAGCCAGACTATGGTAATAGGGATAAATATCTTCCATCCCAGGCGCATGATCTGGTCATAACGGTAACGCGGAAACGTAGCGCGGAACCACAGGAACATAAACAGGAACACCGCCGTTTTGCCGAGCAGCCAGACTATACCCGGCACCCAGGCGAAGGCATCGGCAAGGAACGGGATACCTTCAAACGGTGACAGCCAACCGCCCAGAAACATGACGGATGTCAGCACCGACACCAGAATCATGGCGGCGTACTCGGCCAGGAAGAACAGCGCAAAGGCTATTCCCGAATATTCCACATGAAAACCGGCGACGATCTCGGATTCGCCTTCGGCTACGTCAAATGGCGCACGGTTGGTCTCCGCCACACCGGAAATGAAATACACCAGAAACAACGGCAACAGCGGCAACCAGAACCAATGTATTACACTGCCCTGCTGGGCCAGCACAATCTCCCGCAAATTCAAACTTCCGGCGGCAATCAACACACCAACGAGGGCAAACCCCATGGCGATTTCATAGGACACCACCTGAGCGGCGGAACGCAATGCGCCGAGGAATGCATACTTGGAGTTCGATGCCCAACCAGCGATGATGATGCCGTAGACACCCAGCGAGGTCATCGCCAGAATATACAACAAGCCTGCATCGACGTTGGCAAGTACCAAATTGCTGTCGAAAGGGATTACCGCCCACGCGGCGAGCACTGGCGCAAGCGCCACGATAGGCCCAAGAAGAAACAGGAACCGGTTGGCATTGGTGGGAATGATGATTTCCTTGAGCACCAGTTTCAAACCGTCCGCAATGGGCTGCAACAGTCCGAGCGGCCCAACGCGATTGGGCCCGATGCGCACCTGGATATAACCGATCACCTTGCGCTCGGCCAAGGTGAGATAGGCAACTGAAAGCATGATCGGCACCACAATCACGACAATCTTGAGCACAATCTGGAGGATTTCGGGGATCCCGCTCCACACGGTTTGCAGCAACTCAAACATGGGCAGCCACCTTGCCGGACGACGCCGTGCTCTCAGTACCCTGCAGCCCCAAGCGCGCCTTTATAACCTCGATCTCATTGAAATAATTCGCTGCCGCCTGTCCGTCTGCGGTTTTTTGCAACGAGGTGGCACGGCGCACAATGGCGTCAACCGCATACATGGGTATTTCCATCGTGCCCGATACTGCTTCAACACCCAGCTTGGACGGACAAGACCACACTATTGTGTTGTCCGCCTTGATATCCGTGGTCATGGCACGCAACTCGTCACGCACTTCTTCCGATGAAAAATAGTCAAAACCATCGAGGCCAAATAGATTACCCAGCACGCGTAACACTTTCCAGCCTGGACGGGACTCACCCAGCGGTGACACCACGCCCGCAAAGCTCTGCCAGCGGCCCTCGGCGTTGACAAATGTACCCGAGGTTTCAGTGAACGGACCGATGGGCAAAATGACATTGGCGTAGCGCTGCATAAGCTCGCTCTTATAGGACGACAGCGATACCACGAAATCGGCGCCATTCAATGCCGTCAGCGCTGCCGTGGGATCGGCGCAATCGAACTCTGGCTCGATACCGTGCAACAGGTAGGCTTTCAGTTTGGAATCCAGCATGGCCCGCGCGTTCAGACCGGGGGTTGCTATGGATTTGCCGAAGGCACCACGATGCGGCAGCGCACCCGCCAACCAGCCTCCCACGCTATTGCCCGCCTCCGGCAAGTAGCCGAACACTGCGTTACTCAATTGCGAAATCACGCCCGCCAATGCGCGCAGCGTGGACATGGCGGGATGAGCCAGCGCCTGGCTCCCCATCAGCACTGTCGCCTTGTTAGCCTGATGCAACTGCTGGGCAATTACCTTGTAGGTGTCATTCACAACCACAGCAGCCAGCAGTGCATCCAATCCCTCTGGCGATTGCCCGCCAGTCAGTTTCAGCAATGCTTTGGCAATCCCGGCAAGGTCACGCTCCATACCCCCGACACCAGAGATCAGCTTGGCCTTGACCGGAAAGTTGAATTCATGGTCCGCAGCGTTGACAAACATCACGCTGGCACCCACCAGTGCCGCCATGCGCAAGCGGTGAGCAGCAATAGGCTGCTCTTTGCGCACGTTGGAACCGATCAGCAACGCGGCATCAACATGTTCAAGATCCGCTATCGCCTGACCAACCCAGGGATGGACGGGCGCACGCTGCTGATCACTGAAATCGCACTGACGCAGGCGATGGTCGACATTGGAGCCGCCCAGACTGCGCACCAGTTTCTGGGTGAGGTACATTTCTTCCGTGGTGGCAATCGGAGAAATCAATGCGCCCAACTGGCCGGCGCCATGACGGGTCAGCACGGACTTCAGCCCGGCCACGGTGAACTCAAACGCCGTGGTCCAATCGGTTTCCTGCCAGTGGCCGTCCTTTTTGATCATCGGCACGCGCAGCCGGTCAGGGCTACTCAACCCTTCATAACTGAAGCGGTCGCGATCAGAGATCCAAGTTTCGTTGATCTCTTCGTTCTCGCGCGGCAAGAAGCGCATAACCTGATTGCCGCGCACATCCACATGGAGATTGGAGCCAATGCAATCATGAGGCGCAACAGTATCGCGCCGCGCCAATTCCCACGCGCGGGCGGCATATCGGAACGGTTTCGAGGTCAGCGCGCCCACCGGACACAAGTCGATGACGTTGCCGGACATCTCGGACGCCAGCGCCTTTTCGACATAGGTTCCGATTTCCATATGTTCGCCGCGCCCGGTAGCGCCCAGCTCCTTGATACCGGCAATCTCCTCGCCAAAACGCACACAACGGGTGCAGTGGATGCAGCGCGTCATCTCCGTGGCAATCAGCGGGCCGATATCTTTATCTTTGACAACACGCTTGTTTTCCATGAAACGCGAATTGCTGGCGCCATAACCCAAGGCCATTTCCTGCAAATCACACTCGCCGCCCTGATCGCAGATCGGGCAATCCAGCGGGTGATTGATCAACAGGAACTCCATCACGCCCTTTTGCGCATCCAGCGCGCGGGGAGATTTGGTGTATATCTTCATCCCCTCGGTCACCGGCGTGGCACAGGCGGGCAAAGGCTTGGCGGCTTTTTCAACCTCGACCAGACACATGCGGCAATTCGCCGCAATCGACAGCTTCTTGTGATAACAAAAGCGCGGAATAGGAATGCCGGCGTCATCGGCGGCTTCGATAACCATCGCGCCGTCTTTCGCCGCTACCAGTTTCCCATCAATTTCAATATTTACCATAGCTTCTTATCCGTCATGCCGCTGCGGCTGGCGCTGTCTTACCCACCATACACTGACGATGGTCGATGTGATACTGGAATTCATCGCGGAAATGCTTTATGAAACTAATCACCGGCATCGCCGCAGCATCGCCCAGGGCACAAATGGTGCGGCCCTGAATCTTGTTGGAGACATCCACCAGCATATCCAGATCTTCAGGCTTGCCCTGCCCATGCTCAATGCGATGGAGTACGCGAGACAGCCAGCCCGTCCCCTCGCGGCATGGCGTACACTGACCACACGATTCCTCATAATAAAAATGAGCAAGGCGCGCCAACGCGCGAACCATACAGGTAGTGTCATCCATCACGATCACCGAGCCTGCGCCAAGCATCGAGCCTGCCTTGGCGATAGAATCGTAATCCATATTAATATTCATCATCATGTCGCCAGGCACCACCGGCACAGAAGAGCCGCCTGGAATGACCGCTTTTAACTTGCGTCCGCCGCGCATTCCGCCCGCCATTTCCAGCAATTGTGAAAAAGGCGTGCCCATAGGCACTTCATAATTGCCCGGCTTGTTTACATGGCCCGAAACGGAAAAAATCTTGGTGCCACCATTGTTGGGCTTGCCCAACTCCAGAAACCAGCGTCCGCTGTTACGCATGATGGCGGGCACTGAAGCCAATGTCTCGGTGTTGTTGATCGTGGTGGGCCGCCCGTACAGGCCATAGCTGGCGGGAAACGGCGGCTTGAAACGCGGTTGGCCTTTTTTGCCTTCCAGGGATTCGAGCAGCGCCGTCTCTTCACCGCAGATGTAGGCGCCCGCGCCCAGATGTGAGTACAGCTCGAAATCGAAGCCCGATCCCAGGATGTTCTTGCCTAGCAATCCGGCGGCACGCGCCTCGGCCAACGCCGCCTCAAAGCGCTCATAAGGCTCCCAGAATTCACCGCGCATGTAGTTATAGCCCGCCGTAGCACCGATGGTGTACGCGGCAATCGCCATTCCCTCGATCAGCGCATGGGGGTTATAACGCAGGATATCGCGGTCCTTGAACGTGCCCGGTTCGCCTTCGTCGGAATTACACACGATATATTTTTGACCAGGAACATTGCGTGGCATGAAGCTCCACTTCAAGCCAGTGGGAAACCCCGCCCCGCCTCGCCCGCGCAAGGCCGACGTTTTGAGTTCGGCAATAATTTCATCGGGCGGCGTCTTTTCCGCCAGGATCTTTTTCCATGCTTCATAACCACCCGCACTCTGGTAAGTCTCCAGAGTCCAAGGCCTGTCAAGATGCAATGTATTGAAACAGACTTCGTTAGCCATGGCCGTTACTCAAGAGTATCGAGAATTGCGTCAATCTTCGACGGGGTCAGATTCTCGTAGTATTGTTTGCCGATCTGAAACATCGGCGCGCCCGCACATGCCCCCAGACATTCCACCTCACGGAGAGTGAATTTGCCATCGGTCGTAGTCTCACCCATACGAGCACCCAACTTCGTCTCAAGATGCGTCACAATCTCATCCGAGCCACACAGCATGCAGGAAATGTTGGTGCAAACAGCTATCTTGTGACGGCCAACGGGCTTCAGCGAATACATGGAGTAAAAGGTTGCCACCTCGTAAACCGAGATCGGCTCCATCTCCAGATAACCCGCCACAGCGTCCATCAAGTCCTTGGTCAACCAACCACCGCTCGCATCCTGCACGATATGCAGCGCGGGGATCACTGCGGACTGCTTGTGCTCGGGTGGATATTGAGCGACCCACCGGTCGATTCCCGCGCGCACTTCGCCGGAAAGCAGATTCAGATTCGCTTGCGACATCAACGATCAACCTCACCAAATACGATATCCTGTGTCCCGATAATAGCCACCACGTCCGCAATCATGTGACCGCGCACCATCTCGTCCAGTCCGGCAATATGGGCAAACCCCGGCGCGCGGATCTTCATGCGATAGGGTTTGTTGGCACCATCAGAGACCAGATAGACTCCAAATTCACCTTTGGGATGCTCCACCGCTGCGTAGGCCTCGCCCTCGGGGAGACAAAAGCCTTCCGTAAACAACTTGAAGTGGTGGATCAGCGCTTCCATGTCACCCTTCATTTGTACACGCGGCGGCGGCGCGATCTTGTGATTCTCGATCATCACAGGGCCGGGGTTCTTGCGCAGCCAGTCTATGCACTGGCGGACAATGCGGTTGGACTGACGCATCTCTTCGACACGCACCAGGTAACGATCATAGCAATCGCCCTGCACGCCCACTGGAATATCAAAATCCAGGCGATCATACACCTCATAGGGCTGCTTCTTGCGCAGATCCCAGGCGATGCCGGAACCACGCAGCATTGGGCCGGTAAAGCCCAACTGCAAGGCACGCTCCGGCGATACCACGCCGATACCCACGGTACGTTGCTTCCAGATGCGATTGTCCGTCAACAGGGTTTCATATTCATCGACATAAGTCGGGAAACGCTCGGTGAAGTCCTGGATGAAATCCAGCAGCGAACCCTGGCGATTGCGGTTGAGCTGATTCACCTCCTTCTGGTTATGCCACTTGGACGTCTGATAGTGCGGCATACTATCCGGCAGGTCCCGGTAGACCCCACCAGGACGGTAGTAGGCTGCGTGCATGCGCGCACCGGACACCGCCTCGTAGCAATCCATCAAGTCCTCACGCTCGCGAAAGGCGTACAGGAATACCGTCATGGCGCCGATATCGAGCGCGTGCGCACCCAACCAGAGCAGATGATTCAGGATGCGCGTAATCTCGTCGAACATCACGCGGATATACTGCGCACGCAACGGCGGCTCGACGCCCAGCAGCTTCTCCATGGCCAACACATAGCCATGTTCGTTGCACATCATGGACACATAATCGAGGCGATCCATATAGGGAACGCTCTGATTGTAGGGCTTGCTCTCCGCCAGTTTCTCAGTAGCCCGATGCAACAGGCCGATATGCGGATCGGCGCGTTCGATGACTTCGCCATCCAGCTCCAGCACCAGACGCAGCACGCCGTGCGCGGAGGGGTGCTGCGGCCCGAAATTCATTGTGTAATTGCGTATTTCAGCCACGGCTACTCTCCTTCGTACCCGCCTCATATCTGCTGTCATGACGGATCACGCGCGGCACCAAGATGCGCGGCTCAATGCTCACCGGCTCATACACCACGCGCTGTTTCTGGGGATCGTAACGCATCTCGACGTTGCCGATAAGCGGAAAATCCTTGCGGAACGGATGTCCGATAAAACCGTAATCAGTGAGGATGCGGCGCAGGTCGGGATGATCGTCGAACAGAATGCCGAACAGGTCGAAGGCCTCACGTTCGTACCAGTTAGCCACGGACCAGACGCCAATGACGGAACTCAGCCGTGGCAGATCGTCGCCAAGAAACACCTTGAGGCGCAAGCGCTGATTGTTCTGAATCGACAGCAAATGATAAATAACAGCAAAGCGCGAACCCTGCCAGCTTCCTTCGCCATACTCCAGATAGTCCACACCGCACAGGTCGATAAGCTGTTCGAAACCGAACACAGTCTCATCACGCAACGCCATGCACACCTCTAAAAGCTTTTCACGACCCAGCGTTACCGTCACTTCGCCAACCGCCACACGGCAATCGGCCAGTGCGTCACCGAAACGCTCCTGAAGGCTCGCCGCCAGATTCTGTTTTATATCAGACATCAATCAATACTCTTTAGCGGGCGATCGTGTTGGTGCGTTTGATTTTATTTTGCAACTGGATAATGCCGTACAACAACGCCTCTGCGGTAGGCGGGCAACCAGGGATATATATATCGACCGGCACGATACGGTCGCAACCCCGCACCACCGAATACGAATAGTGGTAATAGCCACCGCCGTTGGCACAGGACCCCATCGAAATCACCCAGCGCGGCTCGGCCATCTGGTCATACACCTTGCGCAAGGCAGGGGCCATTTTATTGACCAGAGTGCCAGCCACGATCATCAAATCGGACTGGCGCGGACTGGGTCGGGGAACGATGCCAAAACGGTCCATGTCGTAACGGGAAGCGCCAACATGCATAAACTCTACGGCGCAACAGGCCAAACCGAACGTCATCGGCCACAACGAACCTGTGCGCGCCCAGTTAATGACGTTATCAACACTGGTTGTAACCACCCCTTTTTCAAGAACACCCTCTATTATTCCCACTCCAAGGCCCCCTTCTTCCACTCGTAGATAAATCCGATCACAAGGATGCCGAGAAACACCACCATGGCGATGTAACCAAACATACCTATCTCACCCAGCACTGCGGCCCAGGGAAACAGAAAGGCGATCTCAAGATCGAAGACGATAAACAGGATGGCCACGAGGTAGTAGCGCACGTCGAACTTCATGCGTGAATCTTCGAATGCCTCGAAGCCGCACTCATAGGGAGAGAGCTTTTCGCTATCAGGGCGGTTAGGCGACACCAGAAAGCCAGCGACAACCGGCGCCACCCCGAAAAAAACGCCAAGCCCGAGAAAAATCAAGATAGGCAAATAGTTTTCCAACATTGCCGTATTCCCCCACCCTATAAAGACGAAACATGTACGGACGCCCTCTTTGTGCCAGACAAAGGGACATCATCAATTTTTGCTCGATTTGCAATTTAAATACTGACCGAGTTTTCGAGTCTAGGCTAGGAAACAAGATGCTGTCAAGCAGCTAATGCAAGCCTACCACCATACGATTCATATGGTTACGCAAGAAGTATAATGACTCGACTGAAAAAAGATCAAATACTGCTTTTTCAAGATCTCCGCAAGCACACAAAGAAAGCGCGACGGGCACATCGCGCCCACAAAAAAATGCACCCACATTTGATTTTATTGCAAAAAAAAGCAGCCAAAATCGTATTTTGGCTGCTTTACCGAAAAAACCCGAAGAACAAGATTATTGTTGTTTTTTGTATGGTACCGATGGCCGGACTCGAACCGGCACAGCTTGCGCCACTACCACCTCAAGGTAGCGTGTCTACCAATTCCACCACATCGGCTTAAATCTTGAGGAACCCATAATGGGCACCATAGCTCTCCTATTGCGCAGGCTTGGCCGGCACAATCGGTGACGGCTGAGCAGCGCCGCCAGGCGGCGCCATTGCCGGAACCATGGGCGTCACCCCTGTCGGCTGGGCAGGTGCAGACTTGGCCGGAGCCGCTATATCCGTGACACTCTTTCGTTCGGTACGGTTAGCCGACAGGTACGCCAAAGACAAGCAGATAATAAAAAACAACGCAGCAAGAACAGCCGTCGCTCGCGTCATAAATGATGCCGAACCGCGGCTACCGAATACCGTTTGCGATGCACCACTACCAAATGCTGCACCTATATCGGCACCCTTGCCCTGCTGAATCAGCACTAGACTAACCAGGGCAACCGACACAATCACAAGAACAATCGACAAAATAGTATACATTTCAAATTACGCCAATAAAATCCAGGGAAATCCTACCCAACGACAGCTCATCCTGCTGCATGGCAGATCGTCAGAAACTCATTAGCATCCAAGGAAGCACCGCCTATCAGACCACCGTCAATATCCGGCTTGGCAAATAACTCTGCGGCATTGGAACCCTTCACGCTCCCGCCGTAGAGAATCTGGATTTTACCCGCAATCTCCGCACTATGTGCGGCAATTTTCTGGCGGATAAAAGCATGAACCTCCTGCGCCTGCTCGGGCGATGCCGTTTTTCCTGTGCCTATCGCCCATACCGGCTCGTAGGCAATCACCGCGCCATCAAGCGCCGCCAAACATTCCGGCGAATCCAGCACAGCATCAAGCTGCCGCGCAACAACGGCCTCAGTCAGATCGTTCTCACGGTCTTCAAGCATCTCTCCGACACAAAAAATCGGTGTGAGTCCACCTTTGCTTGCCGCGAGAAACTTGCGCGCCACTATCTTGTTGTCCTCACCAAACAACGCCCGCCGCTCCGAGTGGCCTACGATAGCATAGGTACAACCGAAATCCCGGAGCATCGCCGCTGATATTTCGCCGGTATAGGCGCCAGAAGAAGCGTAGCAAAGATTCTGCGCGCCCAACGCCATAAACGTGCCTTGCAGCATGACTGCAACATCCGCAAGGTAGGTGTGCGGAGGGCACAAGGCAATCTGCGTCTTGACGACGCTGGCAACACCCGCCTTGATACCCTCGATCAGCTCCCTGGCACTCGCCCGGGAACCGTTCATTTTCCAATTTCCAGCGACTAAAGACTGCCGCATCATTCTACCTCGGGGCTGCGCAAACAAAGTGCGGAATGGTACAGCGAGTAACGCAAGAAATCAATTTTATTAACGGAACTCAGGGCAATCACTTCATGTTTATCAGTGAATGTCCGTGATAGATGATGCGTATTCACCCGGCGCGGCTACCGCTCCCGCAAACTCTCCTGCCCATACTGCAACAGCGGGCTGAGGAAATACTCGATCACCCGCCGCTTGCCGGTCTTGATCTCCACCGTCACGGCCATGCCGGGTGTCAGATTCACCTGCTTGCCTTCGACAGCCAGAGTGGTCCTGTCCATCTTCACTCGCGAAGAGTAGATCAGGCCGCGTTTCTCGTCGTTGATCGCGTCGTGTGAAAGATGCGTGAGTTTGGCGTGGATGATGCCGTACTTGGTATAGGGAAAGGTTTCGATTTTGACCTCGGCGTTCTGGCCGACATTGACGAAGCCGATGTCCTTGTTCTCGACAAAGGCCTCGACTTCCAGCGGATGATCCCCCGGCACGATCATCATCAGCGGCTGGGCGGGGGTGACCACGCCGCCGACGGTATGCACGGCAAGCTGCTGCACCGTGCCGGCGACGGGCGAGACGAGCGTCATCAGCCTGCTGTGCATGTCGGCCTTGACCAGCTCCTGCTCCAGCGCCTGGGCCTTTTGCGAACCTTCGTTCAGGCTGTCCAGTGTCAAGCGGCGGGTTTCGGCAGCCAGCGCCGTCTTCTCGCTCCGGCCCTCGGCCAGGGCAGCGTCGATCTCCTGCAACCGGCTGCGCTGCGTTGCCAGATCACCCTCCTGCTCAATGCGTTCCTGCTCGCGCTCCAGATAACCGTG
This sequence comes from uncultured Gammaproteobacteria bacterium, assembly GCA_947085925.1. Taxonomy (GTDB): domain Bacteria; phylum Pseudomonadota; class Gammaproteobacteria; family Ga007554; genus LNEJ01. The sequence continues at coordinate 5,129 of CAMTYI010000071.1, read as the reverse complement.
GCGGGGCACGAAGCTCCTGTCCACCAGATCCTTGTAATCCTGTGCCCGCTGGTGGGCGATCGGCGCGGTCTGCTCCAGTTTGTGTACCAGTTCCAGGGTGGAGCGCCGTTCGGCCTCTTTTCGGGCGATGTCGGCCTCGATGCGGGCGCGCTTCGCCAGATATTCGTTGTATTGGCCTTCCAGCAGGCGCTGGGCCTCCTGCCACTGGGACGGATTGATTTCATCGGCTTTTTCCAGGACGGGTGGACGCCCTTCCTCCGACAGCGCCAGGAGCAGAGCTCGCGCCCGGCCAATCTGGAATCGCGCCGCCGCCAAGTCGCTCGCCAAACGGTCCATGTCGGCCTGGGCATTGGTGGTATCCAGCTCGATCAGCACTTCCCCCGCCTTGACCACCTGGCCGTCGGCGACATGGATCGCTTTCACGGTGGCGGTCTCCATCGGCTGAATGACCTTGGTACGGTCGTTGGGCACGATTTTGCCTTGGGCGACGATGTCGATCTTGCCGAATACTGCCCACAGCACCACAAGGAGGGCAAACACTATCAGCAGCCACATCGCCACGCGTGGCAGCGGCGAGACGGGTGTTTCCTGTAGCGCCAGCGCTGCGGGAAGAAATTGCGCCTCATGAGGCAGGCGCGCGCGGGCATCGTGCTGTTTGCGGTTGCGCCAGGCATGGCGGAAAATCGAGGCGTAACGCTTCAACAGATCACGGGATGCCTGAAAGTGGGGCTTAGTCATATGGGCACCTCTAAGAATTCGATCAAGCCGATGATGGCAAGGCGGAAACGCGCGAAAAAGCGCAGTTTACACGGAGTAAATGAGCATTTTGAGTGCGTTTCCAACGCAGCCAGCGCGGCTTCAGCGAATTTTTAGAGGTACCCATAGTCACCCCTGCTGTAAACGATACAGATGGGCGTAATGCCCCGCGTCCCGGCCAACCAGTTCGGCATGGGCGCCTTCCTCGACAATCTGGCCGCGCTCCATGACAATGATGCGATGCGCATCCCGTACTGCGGACAGGCGATGGGCGATGACGATCACAGTGCGGCCCTTGCAGATCGCCTTCATGTTGTTCTGGATGACGCGCTCGGATTCATAGTCCAGCGCGCTGGTCGCCTCGTCGAAGATCAGGATGCGCGGATTGGTAATCAGCGCGCGGGCGATGGCGATGCGCTGGCGCTGGCCGCCGGACAGCGTCGAACCATGTTCGCCAACCATGGTATCGTAACCCTCCGGCAGCTCGGTGATGAACTCGTGGGCACCGGCGAGTTTGGCGGTGTGAATGACGGCCGAAAGCTCAACGCCCGGATCGGCCAGGGCGATATTTTCGCGTATGCTGCGGTTGAACAGCACATTCTCTTGCAGCACCACGCCGATCTGGCGGCGCAGGGAAGAGGCGTCGGCCAGCGCAAGGTCGATGCCATCGATCAGTACCCGGCCGCGCTCGGGCGCATAAAGACGCTGCACCAACTTGGCGAGCGTGCTCTTGCCGGAGCCGGAGCGGCCGAGGATGCCGATCACCTCGCCGGGGCGAATCACGAGACTGACGCCGCGCAGCACTTCCGGGCCGTCCGGCCGGTAGCGGAACACCGTCTGATCGAATTCGATGCCCCCCTGAAGCGGCGGCAGCGCACTCTTGGCACCTGCGATCTCGGTGCGGGTGTTGAGGATGTCGCCCAGGCGCTGCACCGAAATCCCGGTCTGCTGGAAGTCGGTCCACAGTTGCGCCAGGCGGATCACCGGGCTGGCCACGTGCGCGGCCAGCATATTGAAGGCAATTAATTGGCCGACAGTAAGCCTGCCATCGATGACCAGCCGGGCACCGACCCACAAGGTCGCCACCGTCACCAGTTTACTGATCAACGACACGCCGCCGCCAGCCAGCGTACCGATGGTTGCCGTGCGAAAGCTGGCGGAGACGTAGGCCGCCAACTGATTGTCCCAGGTGCGCGTCCACTGCGGCTCCACCGCCATGCTCTTCACGGTGTCGATGCCGCCGAGGGTCTCCACCAGAAACGCCTGGTTCTCCGCGCCCCTGTTGAATTTTTCGTTCAGCCGCGCGCGCAGCAGCGGCGTGGAAAGAACCGAGATCAACACATAGCACGGCAGCGACAACACCACAATCAGCGTCAGCCAGCCGCTGTAGTAGAACATCACCGCCAGGAATACCACCGAGAAGACCAGATCCAACACCAGCGTGATGGCGTTGCCGGTGAGAAAGGAGCGGATGTTCTCCAGCTCCCGCACCCGCGCCACCGAATCGCCCACCCGGCGCGCCTGAAAATAGGCCAGCGGCAGATTCAGTAGATGCCGGAACAGCCGCGCACCCAGCTCCACGTCGATGCGGCTGGTGGTATGGGCGAACACATAGCTGCGCAGCGTGGTCAGGATGACCTCGAAGACCACCACGGCGAACAGGCCCACGGCAGCGTGGTGAAGCCCCGGTGCACCAGCACCTTATCCATCACCACCTGGAAGAACAGCGGTGTGATCAGAGCGAAAAACTGCAAGACGAACGACACCAGCAGCACTTCGCCCAGCAGCTTGCGATACTTCACGACCGCCGGGATAAACCAGGTGAAATCGAACTTGGCCAGCTCCCCGGCCAGCGAGGCGCGGGACGTGAAGAGGATCAACTCGCCCGACCAGCGCGCCTGAAAATCATCGAGGGCAATAATCTCGGGCCGCTCCGACTGCGGGTCTTGAATCAGCACCTTGTCGCTTTCGATGCGGGCCAGGATGAAATAACGGCCGTCCCTGCCGACAGCGATGGCAGGCAGCGGCGTCTGGGCCAGCCGGGACAGCGATGGCTTGACAGCCCTGGCCTTTAATTCCAGCTTTTGCGCCGCCAGCAGGATTTCGGCTGTGCCGAAGCGCGTGCCGCTCTGCCTGAACTCGTGCGCAATCTGATCCGGATCGGCCGCCAGCCCGTGAAAACGCGCCAGCATGACCAGGCAGGCCAGGCCGGTGTCGATGACTTCGGCAGGTTCTGCCTCTTCCGAAAAGGGTGGGTGGGAAGGATGTTCTGTTTGTTCAGCCGGGGACTCCCCCGACGCGATGAGTGTCAGTTGCGGAGTTTGCTCCGTCATGTTGTGTATTCCAAAATAAACCCCTCATCCGCCTTCCTGGAGGATGAGGGGCAAAAGACTACGATCGGGGTTACTGCCAGTTCGCTGCAATCACCGGGGCCAAGGTCGTCTGGTAGTTCGGTGGCAGGGTGGTCTGGCCTGCGGATGGCGGTGCGAAGGCGGCCATCGCAGAGACCAGATTTTCGACCTGACTGTCGAGCAGCATCTTGCCATTGGCCGTCTTGAACTGCTCAACGCGATAGGCGCTCCCAGCGTACCACCCACTGATCGTTGCCTTATCCTCCGTGCCGATGATGCTGACCTCCAGATTCGACCCCACACGGCGGAACCAGAGTTGATCTGTGCTGATGTCGTTTCCGAGGGACAGTACATCACTGTGGCCTGATGTCAGCTCATAGCTGGCGATCGTGTCCTGCCCCGCACCTCGCCCGAACAGGTACACATCGTTGCCGTCGCCGCCGTCCAGGTAATCACTCCCGGCACCACCGCTCAAAATGTCATTGCCGGTGCCGCCAAAGACGTAATCATTTCCGGCCCCGCCCCCGAGCGTGTCGTTGCCGACATCGCCATAGAGCGTGTCATTGCCAGCCTCGCCAAAAAGCAGGTCATCGCCGGCCCGGCCATAAAGGATGTCATTCCCGCCCTGGCCATTCAGGGTGTCCGCCGTGGCATACCCCGTCAGGGTGTCGGCGCCCGCCGTGCCAGTGACCGCCAGGACCTTGACCGCGTTGACATCCCACACCGTGCCGTCGGCAAACTTGATCTGCTCTATCTTGTAAGGGCCTGTCGCATCGGTGCTGAAGTAGGCACTCACCGTGAGTGTGTCCGTGCTGCCGTTGATCGACAGCACCAGGCTGTCCCCCAAGCGGCTCAGGGCCACGTCCGCAGGCAATACGTCAGCGGCAAACTGGATAGCGTCCACTTTCCCCGCCGTCAGTTCATAGTTAACGATCGTGTCCTGCCCCGCACCCCGCCCGAACAGGTACACATCGTTGCCGTCGCCGCCGTCCAGGTAATCACTCCCGGCACCACCGCTCAAAATGTCATTGCCAGTGCCGCCAAAGACGTAATCATTTCCGGCCCCGCCCACGAGCGTGTCGTTGCCGACATCGCCATAGAGCGTGTCATTGCCAGCTTCGCCAAAAAGCAGGTCATCGCCGGCCCGGCCATAAAGGATGTCATTCCCGCCCTGGCCCAGGGTGATGTCGTCTTTGCCAGTACCGTTGATGGCAGTACCGGCAGCGCCGTCCATTCGCACATTGAATTCGGTCAACACGCCTTGCACTGCATCCGTCATGGGAACGGAGCGCAATGTGTTCAGCAGATAACCGTAGCCATCCCAACTGCTCCCTGTGAACATGCCTTGCCCGTACTTCACGAACTCGATGATGTCAGTCAGTCCGTTGACGGCGTCGCCGGTCAATTTTTGCGCAAGCATCGCTTCGACCGGGGAAAAATCCAGCGCAAATTGGCCGTTGCTCACGACAACGCCGATGGCGTCGGCATAAGGTTTCAGGCGAGTTTGGAAAACCAGCCCTTGGTAGACATAATCGCGCAACAAGCTGTAGCTATTTTGCGCAAGGGCTTCCTGTTCTGGAGTGTAAACAAGCACAGACATAGGCGCCCCGATCATGTTGCCACTACCCGTCGGAACTTGTATTAACCAATGCTCCAAAAGAGTAGCCCCGTTAAATCGCTCCAATGCTATGATTTTGTGGTAAATATCAGGATGGGACAACCTGAAACTCAGAATCGCGTTCAATGGCCTATCTTTAGCATCTAGCCAATCGAAATTTTCAGGGTGCAAATCAAAGTCCGGCGGAATGACAGCAGTAGGGTCATATGACCTGGCAATATCGAGACTCGTTTTCATCGTACTCGTCTCACCCCAAGCCTTGATCACATCATCAATCAACGCGAGCTGCCCGCTACGCGTCGTAGCGGAAGAGTAAGCCGTTAAAGCAGGCGCAAGCCGGCCTGTACTATCCAGACTCACGGCTTCCCGTAAGTCCCTCACCATGCCCGCGCCCTGCAACTCCG
>CAMTYI010000070.1:0-6090 GCA_947085925.1 uncultured Gammaproteobacteria bacterium | reverse complement strand
TTGCATTTGTAACGTTGCTTTCCCCGTACTACGCCGTTCTTTACGCTCTCGCCGTGCCCACAATGTTTGCATGATTCCATGATGCGTGCCTCCTCTGTTGGTCGCATCATGGATCATATCTATCTATAAGTAAATACTCTCGAATTTGTTACCTGGCGGTAGCTACAAACGAATAATCTCCCCACCCTGCAACCGCCGCAGATTGCGCCCGGCCATGACGGCCTGGCATTCTGCAAAGATCATCTCTTCGTCACCGGGCTTGTTGTGAGTGATATACACCAAGGGATCGTGACGTAGCTTGACCAGGTCTTCCGCCAGCAGTATGGGGCAATAATGGCGGGCCAGGCGGCTAAGCTCCAGATTGTGGTTGGCGAAGGCCGCTTCGACAATGAGCACATCCAGGCGTTGATGGGCATTCAACGCGCTCCATAAGGTGTCGTTGCTGGTGGTATCGCCAGTGAAGGCGAAGGCGCCGGTGGGGCATTCAACACGATAGCCGACGCCCGGCACCGTGTGATTAACGGAAATCATTTCCAGCGTGCGACCCGTTATCGCACATACTTCACCAGCGGCCATGACCTCATAGCGCAGCACCGGCTTTTCGGGGCTGGGCAACTTGGCGAAATCAGGCCAAATCACCCAGTTGAAGATATGCTCTTGCAACGCCCGCAGGGTAGCGCCCTGACCATGAACTACGATAGGATCGTGTATGCAGTCGAAGATGCTGTCCAGCAACAGTGGAAGGAAGGCGACGTGATCGAGATGGGAATGTGTGAGGAATATGTGGCGAATGGCAGCCATTTCATCAAAGCTTAGATCCCCCACACCGCTGCCTGCGTCGATGAGGATATCCCCGTCGATCAACAAGGACGTGGTTCTAAGCCCGGCTCCAACGCCTCCACTCGCCCCCAACACGCGCACGTTCATGTGTCACCGCCCTCTTTTTCCATAATTTCTCCACCGCTCCTGACTATACATGAGGCTTGAGTCCAAGGGATATCCCCATGACACTGGCCCCATAAGTCTATAAAGCCGAGTTATCCATTACATCGGCCGTTTTATCCGGAAACATGAGACTGCCCCTTCAACGAAGGCGGCAGATATGAGATTATCTTGAATTGTAGATTGAGCCACGGAAACATGAGCACTCTTGTAATCAGCTTTGCCGCCATTATTTTGTACTGCTTAACGGGCTTTCTGCTCGCATTCTCACTCTACAAGAGGGGGAATGCGCCCGTCTCCAGAGGGGGATTGATCGCCATGGGCATGGCCGCCGTTACACTGCACGCCACCACTTTGTATCAAGGCCTGTTTACCGACCTTGGACTAAACCTCGGCTTCTTCAATGCGTTTTCACTGTTCTCCTGGCTGATTGCGCTGCTGGTGCTGCTGGCCTCTATTACAAGGCCAGTCGAAAATCTGGGGATCACCATTTTCCCGCTGGCAGGTTTGGCCATCGCGCTGGAGATTATTTTCCCATCCCAGCATCTGTTCCTGGAAAAAACCACACCTGGCATTCAGGCGCACATCCTGATTTCAGTACTCGCATACAGCCTGCTCAGTATTGCCGCAATGCAGGCCGTCCTTCTGTCAATTCAGGATAAATACCTGCGCGCCCGGCAGCCTGGCGGGTTCATACGTGCGCTGCCGCCGATGCAAACCATGGAAACACTGCTGTTCCAGATGATTGGTGCAGGGTTTGTGTTGCAAACCCTGTCCTTGATCACTGGCGCGTTCTTTCTGGAAAATCTGTTCGCTCAACATCTGGTGCATAAGACGGTACTCTCCATCATCGCGTGGCTGGTGTTTGCCGTGCTGCTGTGGGGGCGCTGGCGTTTCGGCTGGCGTGGACGCACGGCGATCCGCTGGACAATCAGCGGCGCGATGGCATTGATGCTGGCCTACTTCGGCAGCAAGCTGGTGTTGGAACTCGTGCTGCACCGCTGATGGACGATATCCCGTTAAGCGTCTTGTTCGGCGCACTGGTATTTTTAGTTGTGTTGTCGGCGTTTTTTTCCGCCGCCGAAATCTCCCTGATGACGCTCGACCGTTACCGCTTGCGGCATTTGGCCAAAACCGGCAACCCCGGCGCAAGGCGTGCGCAATTCCTGCTGAAACGGCCAGACCGGTTGATCGGTGTGATTCTGCTCGGCAGTAATTTCATCAATGCACTCCTTTCCACCCTGACCACCGTCACCGCCATACGGCTGCTTGGCGAGCAGGAGAGCACCATTGTTATTGCAACGATTGCAATTGCGCTGATTGTGCTGATTTTCACTGACCTTGCGCCCAAGACGCTGGCAGCTCTGCATCCCGAGCGCATCGCCTTCCCCAGCGCCTTTGTGCTGGGGCCGCTACTGAAGTTAATCTACCCCCTGGTCTGGGCGGTCAATGGTATGGCCAACGGCCTGTTAAAATTGTTTGGTGTCTCACCCAAGGACACTGCAACCCGAACACTGGGCAGCGAAGAAATACGCACCGTAATCAACGAAGCGGGCGCCATGATGCCGCGCAGCCACCAGAAGATGCTGCTCAGCATCATGGATCTGGAAAAGGCCACAGTGGAGGACATCATGGTCCCACGCAATGACATAGTGGGCATGGATCTGAATGGAGAATGGGATGATATCCTCCGGCAATTAACCACCAGCCAGCACACACGCCTGCCCGTGTACCGGGACAATATCGATCAGATCATCGGCTTTTTGCATGTGCGCAATGCGCTACCCCTGCTTGCCAGGAGTGAGTTCGACGAACAGGCGCTGCTGCAAGTGGTAAAAGACCCCTACTTTATCCCCGAAGGCACGCCGCTAAACAAACAGCTCCTGAATTTTCAACAACAAAAGCGCCGCGTCGCATTGGTGGTGGACGAATATGGCGACATTCAGGGATTGGTCACGCTGGAAGATATACTTGAAGAAATCGTCGGCGAATTCACTACCGATATTTCAGCCATCGGCAAGGAAGTACACCCGTTAAAAGACGGCACCTATCTGGTGGACGGCAGCGCCAATATCCGGGTATTAAACAGGATCATGCGCTGGGACCTCCCCACGGACGGCCCGAAAACCCTCAATGGCCTGATTCTGGAATATCTGGAAACCATCCCGGAACCCGGCACCAGCCTGATGTTGGCGGGTTATCCTGTCGAGATTATTCAAACCACTGGAAATGCCGTAAAAACGGTCAAGATCAATCCGGGGCTGAGAAAGCCCGGTGTTGCCGAAGAACTCTAAATCCACAAAAATCTATTAAAGCTTTTTTTCCCCTCTTCTGAGCAACAGAACGAGGAGGGCCAAGTTGACAAACTGGGGGCTGATATTGATCTGACGGTCAAGTTGCGTCCGGGATGGACAATGGCATTCTGCCAGCGAGATTCCCATTGCACCTTGACTCCTTGACGTTATGCAACCTTCCTCATAAACGGTGCCAGTCCGACATCAACCTTCTGTTCAGCAGCGGCTGTTGTATCCATAGCGGAAGGCCAGACCTTGCCATTATCCGTTATCAGCTTCCATACATCCGGGCAGTTCATCTCCATATTAGCAAGCACCTCGCCGACAGCCGCCACGCAAGGTTGCCGCTTGCCATGATACTCAATCATCGGCCCAATGGGTGTAAAGTCTATGCTGAAGCGTTTCAACAGGCGTCTCAATGCCGGCTCCATAACTGCGTACCAGTGGGTAATCCCATTTTTTGCACTCATATGAACTATGGCAACGAACAAGCCAAGGGTGATATGGGGAATAATTCGCTGCTCCATCTCTGCGATATCCCGCGCCTGCTCGGCATTTAGCAGATCAGGTCCCCATGTATTTTTGTCATCCATGAGCCGTTTTTTAAACTCCTTTGAAATAGCAAAACGGGATATTTCCGCAAGCGAATTCCTGGGGAGGCTGCCGCTATCACATTTTGTTTTATCAAAATAGTTGCCACAGTGTTGCTCTATGGGGAACAGGGCATCAGGCTGGCCTGGCTTGGGAAGAACCAGACGCACCGTCCCCACCACCGAACCTGTTCGACGGCTGAACAACAGGCTGTGTGCTGAATGCTCATCAAACTCATCACTTTCCAACTCGATAGACGTGTCTTCGGGTCTTTCAAACTCTTTCTCCTTGCAATAAACTTGATAGCGCAACCGCAAAGATTTCGCCAGCATCTCGCTATCATCTTTGTTTACAAGGGTAACTTTAAAATGTTCCGAAAAACTCTCAATTAACTCACTCATTTTGATTGCTCCAAGTCTATCAAGCAGGCCGATGGGATGGCTTTTGTAGAATGGCTCAACCATACTCTTGGCGGCATCGCGTGTCCGTGCATGCTTCACATCTTTGGAAATCATTTAACTCTCCGTTTAGCTGGTAGCCACCATAAACACGTGCCGGAACCTGCATGGAGCTGAGCTGCTCCCGCATTTCGCACCCAAAAACAGATCCATAGGCACTACATTTTTCTCGTTATCGCAATAATGCAAAAAACATGCCAATAAATATTTAACTTTATAAATCAAATAGATGTGTTTATTTTAAAGTTTCAAAACAAAACAAATTGTCTCTTTATGGAGACGTTAATATCTACAAAAAATATGTCCATGATTTTCTTTATGCTTTTTGTCTTAAATTGGAGACAATCTGCTGATGGGATGCGGGGGGCTTGGCAAAATCGATTCCTTCCGGAAATAAAAATTTAGCCGTCATTCATTGCAATCTGTGCATTTAGGATGGTGGGAACGAAATAAGGGTCCCTAATCGAAAAAATGTGCGCATGCCATATCATTCAACTCCAGATAGAATAAGGGGGAGACCCACCCTCAAGAAAGGTGACGTGTACGCCGATTTCTATTGCGGTGCGTATTCACCAGAGATTGCAGAGATTATTAAGCCGTCGTTCATGTAATCTGTAGATTTAGGATACTGGGGTCATAATCGCTCCACAGGACTCAATGACACCGTCACAGAAAAGGTAAAATGGCATGTCTTTCCAGTTCAGTTACGAGGAGGCATTCAGCCGAAACATTGGTTGGGTCACCGAACAGGAGCAACAGATATTACGGGGCAAAACGATTGCCATCGCCGGTGTGGGCGGCGTTGGTGGCGTTCATCTTCTTACCCTGGCACGACTCGGAGTGGGTGGGTTTCATATCGCCGACCTTGACACTTTCGAGGTCGCCAATTTCAATCGTCAAGCTGGCGCCACCATGAGCACCCTCGGGCGGCCAAAGGTCGAAGTCCTCGCAGAGATGGCCCGGGACATTAATCCTGAAATAAACATCAAATCCTTTCCATTGGGTATTGATGAACACAATCTGCCGGAATTTTTTACAGGCGTGGATCTCTATGTCGATGGCTTGGATTTTTTTGCCTTTGCGGTGCGCCAGGCCACTTTCGCCGCCTGCGCAAGACTGGCTATCCCAGCGATCACCGCAGCCCCACTGGGGATGGGCACCGCCCTGCTCAACTTTTTGCCGGGAAAAATGACCTTTGAAAAATATTTTTGTCTGAGCGATCTGCCCGAAGAGGAAAAGGCACTGCGCTTCATGCTCGGCCTTGCGCCAGCGCGCCTTCAGCTCGGTTACCTGGTGGACCCAACACGCGTGAATTTGGCCCAGCACCGCGGCCCCTCCACCATCATGGCCTGCCAGTTATGCGCCGGTGTGGCCGCAACCGAGGCGCTGAAAATCCTACTGAACCGGGGCAAGGCACTTGCCGCCCCACATGGGATGCACTTTGACGCCTATCGCAACAAGATGGTGCGCACCTGGCGTCCCGGCGGCAATAACAACCCCATGCAACGCCTGGCGCTGTCGATCGCTAAGCGCTATCTTGGCAAACAGGCCAATCCTGCGCCCACGAGGAGTCTTGAAGTTATGGGACCCGCCTCTCAGTCAGTGATTGAAAAGATACTCGACTTGGCGCGCTGGGCGCCGAGTGGCGACAACACCCAGCCGTGGCGGTTTGAAGTCATAAATGATCACCAGCTCGTGGTGCACGGTTTCGATACACGCGACCATTGCGTTTATGATCTCGACGGCCACCCCAGCCAGATCGCTCTCGGGGCTTTGCTTGAGACTATTTCCATCGCGGCCACGGG
>CAMTYI010000069.1:0-2748 GCA_947085925.1 uncultured Gammaproteobacteria bacterium | reverse complement strand
GGGCAATGATACAAACGCAACTGGAGATGGGGATCAAGCCATCTGCGATTGCCAAGTCGATAAACCGGTCAGCCTCCACCCTCTCACGCGAACTTCGACGCAACGGCTGGAGCGGTCCGAAAACGCCTCGCGGTCCTGGACGACCAGCCGCGTGTTGAGCGTCGCCTGGGACCGGAAACCGCATTATGGGATTCAGTCATGCACTACCTGAAAGGAGGCTACTCACCGGAGCAGGTTGCTGGCACACTAGCGCTTGTGCATTCAGATATCCCTACCTTGCAGGTTTCTCATGAGACCCTCTACACCGCCATCTACGCGGCCTGCCGCGTGGTGAGCTGCGCACGGAAGTGATTGGCTGGTTGCGTTTCGGTCATGCCAAACGCCGTCCCCGCGCGCGCGGGGAAGACCGGCGTGGGCAGATTCCTGACAGGGTCAGCATTCATGACCGTCCGCCTGAGATTGAAGAACGGTTGATCCCGGGTCACTGGCATTGCCACCTTTACGGTGGGAGGGTGACTTCATCAAGGGCGCGCATAATCGCTCATCTGTCGGCACGCGGGTGGAGCGGACCACGTTGTTCACGGTACTGGCCAAGATGGAAAATGCGACGGCTGAGGCGACATTGATCGGCTTCAGCCATGTGCTCAACCGCATTGATGCGCAAAAGCGCCTCTCGCATTGTGCCCTTCACGGGCATTGACGTACGATCAAGGCAGGGAAATGGCGGCGCACCAACGACTGACAGAAGCCACTGGGGTGAAGGTCTATTTTGCCGATCCACACAGTCCCTGGCAGCGCGGCATCAACGAGAATACCAATGGTCTGTTGCGGTAGTAGGCCCCTCGCTACGCTCTACCCAAGGGGAGCGATCTGGGTGGTTTCACGCAGGAGGAGCTGGATGCGATCGCCTGGAAATTGAACACACGACCACGCAAGTCACTAGGCTTGTGTGTCCTGCGGAGTTGTTTACACCTGACGCTTTCGATTTCAGGCAGCATCACGCTGCGCTTTTTGCGCTTGATCATTGAAACCGCCAACCGAAAAATTCTCTCCATCAGCGTCATTTCTTTTTGGGCGGTGCTGCGTGTAGCAGCGGTTTTTTCAGTCACATCAGGCGCAGCCCGTTCACGGGCGCTCGGAACGTGTCAATGACATTGAGACACCCAGGTACATTAATTTAGTGTCGAAGGATCGTCTATTTTCTTGGTGGCCGGCTCCTGTTTGGGTGGGTTGATCCAAGCGGCGATGGGCAGCTTGGGCGGTTGGGGGCACTTGCCCTTGAATCGTTTCGGGTTGGCCGCGAAGGCGGCGTCCAGCGTTTCGGCACGTTGCTGGAACAGTGCTTGTGCCTGTCCATGGTGGACGGCTGTCGGGGTCATGAAGCCGATGCCGGAATGGCGATGACTGTTGTTGTACCAGTGGAAGAACTGCTGGCAGTGCGCGCGGGCATCTTCGATACAGCCGAAACGCTCAGGGAAATCGGGACGGTACTTGAGCGTCTTGAACTGCGCCTCCGAGAAGGGATTGTCGTCGGAGACATAGGGCCGGCTGTGGGATTTGCTCACTTCGAGGTCCACCAGCAACTCGGTGACGAGCTTGGAGCGCATACTGGTTCCGCGATCGGCGTGCAGGGTGAGCGTGCCCGGTGCAATGCCCTGTTTAGCGATAGTATCGGCGATCAACTGCTCGGCCAGTTGCGCGCGCTCGTGGGGTGCGATCATCCAGCCGACGACATAGCGGCTGAAGATGTCGAGAATCACGTACAGGTGAAAGCAAGTCCACTTGACCGGCCCTTTGAGTTTCGTGATATCCCAGCTCCAGACCTCATTGGGCTGCGTGGCCAGCAATTCGGGTTTGACGTAGGCGGGATGGGTAAGCTGATTGCGCCGTTCGCGTAGCAGTCCGTCAGCGGCAAGCAGGCGGTACAGGGTGCGGACTGAACCCAGATAAGTACCCTCGTCGAGCAGGGTGGCGTAGACGGTGGGTGGTGCGCAGTCGGCAAACCGCTCGCTGCAGAGAACTGTTTGCAGTGTTTGGCGCTCGGTGTCGCTCAAGGCCAAGGGGGGCGCGGGCCGGGGCGACGGCACCCCCGGCAAAACGTTCAGGCGACGCCTGCGCGCATCTATGCGATAGACCGTGCCGCGATGGAGGCGCAAGGCGGCACAGGCGCGCGCCAATCCCACTTCGGGCGCCAAGACATTCACCGCCGCCATCAGGATGTCCCGCCCGGCGTTTCGTCCGCCAGCAGCCCCAGCAGCGTACAAACTTTTTTTTGGACGTCGATGATGGTATGGGCCTGGGCGAGCTGACGGCGCAGGCGGCTGTTCTCCCGTGTGAGTTGATCCAGGTGTCGCGCCTCGGCAAGTGCCGGGTCGGCGCGGCGTCCGCGTTGTTTTGGTTCGAGCGCAGCCCGTTCGTCTGCCGTGCGCTGCCTGCGCCAGGTGGTTAGATGGGAGGAATAGATACCCTCCCGACGCAGCAGGGCAGCAATCTCACCGCTTTCCTTACAGCCATCGGCAGCCGCCAGGATGCGCCGCTTCTCACTGCTTGAAAACTGGCGGCGACGCGCCGTGGCCGCCACCTCCGGGTTGGGCAGCGCGCTGGAGGGCGACTGGAAACGCGCCATCCAGCGCCAGAGCTGCGTGATCGTTCATCCGTTCCTTCATTTCATTCGTCATGATCTAAGCCTACCTTTCTACTCTAATTCGCCAGGGGTAGGTGTCTCAGGTCATATTGGCACGGGGGGGC
>CAMTYI010000068.1:0-8398 GCA_947085925.1 uncultured Gammaproteobacteria bacterium | reverse complement strand
TGGTATCGTTGCTCGCTGGTGAGCTGCGTGTAGTTCCTCATTGGTGCTCCTTTTACTTGGTCGTTTAAGTGGCTCCGATGTTAACGCAGCTCGCCACCTAAATTCTCTTACAAAAGTTGCACTTCAGAGTTGAATCCGCCACATGATTTTTTCTCTGTCCGGGCAACGAAAAATATGGACACCCGTTTGAATATACCTGACGGATTCAAATACTCATTGGACTGTCTGTAACCGGAAAGCCACCCCTGACTGCGCCTCGCACATCGGTTGTGGTGGCGGAGGAAGTGGCTGTGGAGGGGGCTGCGGGGGTGGCGGCTAACTGACTCTGTTTGGAGAAGGCTAAAGAAACAACCCTCCACTGTCTTCGAGACAGCTAGCTCTGCGTTGGATTGATGGTGAAAACAAGCGACTGAGTCGCTACTATCGCATTTCAGAATAGGGTAGCATGATTGATAACAGGTATCTCCAAAAAACCCAGGAGGCGTCATGTCATGCGTGTTTTGATTGTTCCGGATAAATTCAAAAAAACCTTGACCGCCCCGCAGGCAGCCGAGGCGATTGCCAAAGGATGGGGTGAGGTTCGTCCTGATGACTGCATCGAACAGCTCCCCATGGCGGACGGAGGTGACGGTTTTGGGGAGGTGCTGGGGCGCTTGCTGAATGCGGAACGGCAGACCTGCGCAACGTTGGATTCGGCCGGGCAGCCGCGAGTGGCAGAGTGGTGGTTTGCGCCTGACACAAGCACGGCCATTATTGAAACCGCGCAAATCATTGGTCTCGCCTTGCTTCCGGAGGGGCAATACCATCCCTTTAAACTCGATACGGTTGGCATCGGCGCAGTGTTCAGACAGGCTGAAGAGGCGGGCGCGCGCCGTGTTTATGTGGGCATCGGAGGCAGTTCCACAAACGACGGAGGGTTTGGTCTGGCCCGGGCGCTCGGCTGGATTTTTAGAGATGCGGACGGCATCGAGATCAAGGCTTGGACCGATCTGGATCAACTGGCGCGGGTGGAAGCACCGCCGCAACCATTAGCGTTTGATGAGCTGATCATTGCGGTGGATGTGAAGAATCCTTTGCTGGGTGCGCATGGAGCAAGTCGGATTTATGGAGGGCAAAAAGGTTTAATGGAAACGGATTTACCCAAAGCCGAAGCATGCCTGAGACGACTCGCCAAGACAATCAACACCGCGAATAAAAAAGATGTTTCCCGATACAAGGGAGCTGGCGCCGCAGGGGGACTTGGGTTCGGGTTGAAAGTATTTTGCGGGGGTACCTTCGAATCCGGCGGCAAGATTTTTTCCAGGTTATCCGGTCTGAAGCAGCGCATTCAAGATGCCGATCTGGTGATCACTGGCGAGGGCGCCATGGACGCGCAAACGCTGGAAGGCAAGGTGGTGTGCATCGTAGCCAAGGCCGCAGCGCGCGCAGGCAAACGCTGCTTATGCCTGGCGGGTTTTGTACCCACTGATCTGGTCGACGTGCCGTGGCCGAACTTTCAAGCCTATGCAATTGTCCCGGACATTGCCTCTTCAAAGGAGTCCATGGCGCATGCCGGGGAATGCCTTAGTCGGCTAGCGGCACATGTCGCCAGGGAGATCCGTTGAGAGCGTGCGCTTTCCATACACGAGCGCCGTGGTTCAGCGAACGACTCGCGGCGCAGAGACGTGTTGCTCCATAAGGAAAAGAGACACACATGACCAACATACCAGCCCTCTGGTTTCATTACGCCCTGTTGCTGCTACAGGGAACCACCATCATCATCACACTGGCTTTCGTGATGTTCCGCACACCGTATTTGCGCGATCAACTCCTGCACACCGAAAGGCGCAGTCCAGGATGCTTGATATTGGTTGCGCTCTTCAGCGCGATGGCGAAGGTATAGAGGGCAGCATCCCTTCGCCAGAGTTCAACATAATCCCATCACGATTATCCTATAACCCACCACCTCTTTTCCGTATTGTGGCACGCCTGGGTAACATATTTTTCCATTCACGTTTATAATTCAACCCGTAAAAATTGATTCGACCAAACTGTCGTATCAGAACATTTCTGAAAGCCATTACCTGCATCAACCTCTGGAGAATAGCCATGGCAACACCCGCCCTGCCGAATAGCAAAATGAACCCGCTGGCGATAGTGGCTTGGATCGGCGTCGCAATTCTCGGCGCATCCGCTGTGGGTGGCATCGCGCTGCACCGTGGCGAGACTATCAACAGCCTGTGGTTCATCGTCGCAGCAGTATGTGTATATGCTATCGGCTACCGCTTTTATAGCGCATTCATCGCCGCCAAGGTGTTGATGTTGGACGCCACTCGCGCCACCCCGGCGGAGCGCATCAACGACGGACGCGACTTTGTGCCTACCAACAGATGGGTGGTGTTCGGCCACCACTTCGCCGCCATTGCCGGGCCGGGGCCATTGATTGGTCCTACGCTGGCAGCACAGTTCGGTTATCTACCCGGTACGCTGTGGATTCTGATCGGCGCGGTGCTGGGTGGTTGCGTGCAGGACTTTGTCACACTGTTTTTCTCCACACGCCGCAATGGCCGATCACTGGGCCAGATGGCTCGCGACGAACTGGGGCCGATCGGTGGCGTGGCGGCACTGGTGGGCGTGATGATGATCATGATCATCCTGATCGCCATGCTGGGTCTGGTGGTGGTCAATGCCATGAAGCACAGTCCGTGGGCCACGTCCACGGTAGCGGCGACTATTCCTATCGCCGTTCTAATCGGATTGTACATGCGCAATATCCGCCCTGGCCGGGTGCTGGAGGCCACGTTGATCGGCGTTGCCCTGTTGCTGGTTGCGGTAGCGGGCGGCGGGTGGCTGGATCACCAGCCAGTTCTGCGGCAGTGGTTTGATTATGATGGCCCACAGCTCGCGCTGATGATTATTGCCTACGGCTTTGTCGCGGCGGTGGTGCCGGTATGGCTGCTGCTGGCGCCGCGCGATTATCTCTCCACCTTCATGAAGATCGGCACCGTGCTTGCCTTGGCAATTGCCATCGTGATTCTGCGCCCCGAGGTCAAGATGCCCGCGGTGACGCAATTCATCGACGGCACCGGCCCGATTTTCGGCGGGACGCTGTTCCCCTTCGTTTTCATTACCATTGCCTGCGGCGCGATTTCCGGTTTTCACTCACTGATTGCTTCCGGTACCACACCTAAGCTGCTTGCCAATGAAACAGATGCGCGCTTCATTGGTTATGGCGCGATGATGATGGAATCTTTTGTCGCCATCATGGCAATGATCGCAGCTACGGTACTCGATCCCGGCGTCTATTTCGCCATCAACAGCCCGGCGGGCATTGTCGGCAAAGAGGCTGCGGACGCTGTTGCCAAGATCAATAGCTGGGGTTTTCCGGTAACCGTGGCGCAAATGGAACAACTCGCCGCCAGCATGGGTGAGACTAGCCTGTTCGCGCGCACTGGTGGGGCACCCTCGTTTGCCGTAGGCATGGCTAGCATTTTCGCCAGCGCCTTCGGTAATTCCTTTCTCGCGATGTGGTACCACTTCGCCATCATGTTCGAGGCACTGTTCATTCTTACCACGTTGGATGCAGGCACACGCGTGGGCCGTTTTATGCTTCAGGATATGCTCGGCAATATTTACAAACCACTGGGGCGCACCAGTTGGTATCCCGGCGTGCTGCTCACCAGTGCGCTGGTGGTCGGTGGGTGGGGCTATTTTCTCTATACGGGCACACTCGATCCGCTGGGCGGCATCAACAGCCTATGGCCGTTATTCGGCATCGCCAACCAGATGCTGGCGGCAATAGCCCTGTGCGTAGGCACCACCATTCTTATCAAGTCCGGCAAGCTGCGTTATGCCTGGGTCACCGCCCTGCCCTTGTCTTGGTTGGTGATCATTACTAGCGCCGCCGCATGGGAAAAATTATTCAGCCCCGAACTGCGGGTAGGCTTCCTCGCTCACGCCAAGGATCTGGCTGAAAAACTGGCTGCGGGTGCCTTGCCACCGGATAAAATGGCCACGGCGCCCCAATTGATCTTTAATGACTACATTGCGGCAACGCTTACTGCCTTCTTTCTGGTCACCACATGGGTGCTGGTGCTCGATACACTACGCGTGTCTTACCGCATCATCACTGGCGGCGCCCATCCACCCTCCTCCGAGGCGCCCCATGAACCGAGCCGGTTGGTGGAAGATTGGGTACGGGATTAGAGAACAATTCGAGAATGACTGCACTTAAAAATCCACTTCGAAAATTCTGGTGCGGATTGCGGCACGTCAGCGGTGACGATGCCTACGAGCGCTATCTGGAACATTGGCACGACCACCATGCCACGGAAGGCTCAACACCCTTGGATCGCAAGGCGTTTTTCAGGGCCGAGCAGGAGCGTAAATGGAATGGGGTGAAGCGCTGTTGTTAGAGGGAAAATACTGTTTTATGTGTTTTTGTTCATTGCGCCCCCCGCACCCGCCAGAAACGGTGCAAACAAATGGCGCACCTCGTCAAGAGAGTCATTGATGGTATACGGCATCACCTTGGCAAAAAGGTCCAAGAGGATTACGGCGTTCACGGCGGCATCTCTCTCACTGGCGGCGCGCAACCGGGCGGCAAGTGCGCTATTAATGATTTGAAGATTACGGTAAATCTTAACCAATCCATCCAATTCAAGATCCGGCTCGCCTCCCTGTTTGTGCAAAAAATATTGCGCCAGCAAATACATGGATGTGGCACGATAGATGGTTTCGTCCTCGCTTGCAAAGGGAAGATGAAAGCGTGCCATAGGTTTGAAGAATTCAGTATGCGGGCAAGCACTGGTTGCCATGGCCAGCCCCAGCAACGAGCTGACGCCAGCCTGCATGGTGGTATCTTTTGACACTACACGTTCAGGTGTTGTGACTTCCAGATGCACCTTGTCGTAAGACCACAGACCTCCGCACTCCTCTGTCAACTTAACCAGATTCACGGCCACTGGACAGTGCGGGTGGCTATTGGCATTCAATGGACAATTCGGGCATTGATGAAAAGCCAGCGATGTCCAGGCCGGTGCATTTTTTGGGTTGCTTTCGACTTGCTCCAGAGAACGTGGATTCAGAGACAAAGTAAAATCCAGACTACCACCATCCGGAAAATGAAAACGATATTGGATATCCAGTGTTTTTCTTTCTTCGCTCATAACAATGGCCCCTCAATATGACTACATACTCTGGAATTATAAAAAAAGCTTCTAAATACTATCTTCTTCCATTATCACCGAACCATCCTCCCCCCAATTAACCTTTGTCAATCCTGGATATTGTGTTTCCAACTTTTGAATGGCGGCACTCTGCTTGTGAAGAATTTCTCGCTGTCGCCTTACCTGATCGGCAAGACGACGATTTTCAACAAGAATAGATCGGTGCAACAAAGCATGCTCTACAGTTGCCTGAAGATCATAATCATCCCAGGGCTTTCTGACGAATCTAAAAATTTCCGCTTCATTAATTGCACCTAACAACCCTTGCATATCAGCGTGACCACTGATGATGATTCTCATGGATTCAGGTTGTAGTTTTTTTATTTCACATAAAAAACTAATACCGTCCATATCAGGCATACGGTAATCAGAGATTATCAGATCGAAAACCGCTACCTGAGTCCTTCTAAGCGCTTCATGAGGATTTGAAAATAGCTCGACATCCTGATTATTACCACTCAAAACACGCCGTAGCGCACGAAGAATGTTGTCCTCATCGTCCACCACCATAATCCTGTTCATGTTCACCTTCACTTTATCTCTACATGGATTAGTAATGATTTAGCAGAATCACGCTCGAATGATTTTATTTTTTCGATCAACGCCCCTGTCAGCCGATATCCCTTTGTCAGAAGTAGTATGCCATCCGGATTAACAAGATCGCGCGCGAGCACCATACCCTCACGCAAATTGTCAGAGGTTAGTTTCACCTCTCTCCCCAAGGGTGCCTGGTGAGGGAGGCTATCGATCAGTTTCACAAAAGCATCAACAACCAATGGATCATAACGTTGCCCACGGTTGCTTAGAATGAAAGCACGAGCGTCAACGGGAGAAGCAGGCTCATCAAGCAAGGTTCCAATCAATAATGCGTCATAGTCATTGACTACCGCAAGAACACGCGAACCCATGGGTATCCGATCTCCAAATAAAAGATCGGGATAACCCTTGCCATCAAACCGTTCGTGATGGGCCCGAATAATTTTAGCGGCACCTTCCAGTGGTTCAAGAGCAAGCAAGGCCGCCGCCCCCATAACGGGATGTTTTTCCATCTGGGCCCGCTCTTGTGGAGACAGCCGGATATAGGGTCGATTAATAAGTGTATCGGGCAGTCCTATTTTTCCCACATCGTGCAACAATCCTGCAAAATAAATATTCTCAACTTCTTCTTCCACCAAACCCATCTGTTGAGCCAACGCACGCGCCTGTTCAGCGACACGTCGTCCATGACCCGTAGCGCTACCTTCTCGCATTTCAACAAGATTGGCAAATACCGGGATTGCGGTCACATAACTGCGCCTCAATTCATTAAAAGCCAGATCCAGCATATCCGCAGTTTGCTGTATCTCCGCCGTGCGAGCCTGCACCATCTTCTCCAGATTGGTATTAAACTCCCTCAACTCTTCGTTCTGTTTACGCGTCAACTCTTCGAGACGCCGCTTCTCATGCTCCAGAAATTTTCTTTCCAGGGCATTTTTAACCGTCATCTTGATATCATCATCTTCCCACGGCTTACTGAGGTAACAATAGATGCGTCCCTGGTTGACTGCGGTAATGGTTGATGTCAAGTCTGAATAACCTGTCAGCAGAATTCGGATGGTATCCGGCCACTTCTTGGCCGCCTCGGACAGAAATTTTGCACCGTCCATTTCAGGCATACGCATATCTGAAATTATCAAATCTACATTTTCTTTGGCCATGACTTCCATGCCTTGAACTCCGCTTTGGGCGGTAAAAATACGATAGCCCAGGGGACGGAACAGGCGCCGCAGAGATGAGAGGATGTTCTCTTCATCATCCACCAGCAACAATGTTGGCGTAAAGATTTTTTCCATCAACTGCGGCTCCGTCGTATTCATTGTCTGCGCATCCTTTTCACTATCATTCTCTATAGACTTACGAAACTTTATCGCCACGTTCATCATGTGTATTCGCATGCCGTACCGGGAGCCAAACCTTAAAGCTTGTTCCCTTTCCGGCTTCACTCTGCACTTCTATTCGCCCACCATGTTTATTCACAATCCCGTAAGACAGCGATAACCCCAGGCCCGTCCCCTTCCCTACCGGCTTGGTGGTGAAAAATGGCTCAAAAATTCTCTTTATATTTTCAGCCGGAATACCTTTTCCTGTATCGGACACCTCCACCCATACCCAATCGTCTTGCTCTCCCGTACGCAGGATGATGGTTCCACGATCCTCGATAGCATGGGCGGCGTTCACCAACAGGTTCATAAACACCTGATTCAACTGAGAAGCCAGGCATTCCACCAGCGGCAAATCACCATATTCCTTTATCACTTTCGCCTTATATTTTATTTCGTTGTGGGCAATATTTAGTGTGCTATCCAAGCCTTTATGCAGGTCTACTGACTGCCATTCGGCCTCATCTACATGCGAGAAATCCTTTAAATCCTGAACGATATCCTTTACTCGTTTCACACCCCCCAGAGACTCTTTAATGAGTTCTGCTATATCCACTTTCAGGAATTCCAGGTCCGTTTCATTCCTAATGGTTTGAATATCCTGCACTTCCTTGGCGTTTCCTGGAAGGAGCACCTCTATTTTCGCATACGCATCAATAACCCTGAATAAGTCTCCCACATAGTTATTCAACGAACCCAGATTCGAGCTGACATAACCTACCGGGTTGTTGATCTCATGTGCCACACCCGCCGCCAATTGACCGATCGATGCCATTTTCTCGGACTGAAGAAGTTGACTTTGGGCCTCCTGAAGTTGCTTGATCAAAGATTGCTGCTGTTCCTTTTCGGACCGCAAGACCTCCTCCATTTTTTTTCGCTCGTCGATGTCCACCATGGAACTCACAATCTCCAGAGGATTATTTTTTTTATCTCGTATTAAGCGCAGCGTGTCATGAACCCATAAATAGTCTCCATTTTTATGCCGGAAACGATATTCGTGCATTTGTTGACCATCCACGAATATTTTTGAAAGACTTGAAAATATATGCGTTATATCGTCTGGATGTATATGATTAAACCAGAAATCATGATCTTCGAGCATTTCTCGTGGCTCATAACCAAAAACTCGAATCAGATTTTCACTGACAAAAGTGACCCTGAAGTCACCTGAAGGCACGCTGCTGCATATAATAGTCGAGCTATTGTCAATAAGATGTTGTAGTCGAGCACTGGTTTTAGCGAGATTTTGCTGCGCCTCTTTACGATCTACGA
>CAMTYI010000067.1:0-9341 GCA_947085925.1 uncultured Gammaproteobacteria bacterium | reverse complement strand
GGCGTTCTCGGTCGGCGAGGAAGAATTGCGCGGTATTGATGCCAAACCGTTGGTCGGCCATCTGGCGGCGTGGAATTATTTCATGTCGCTGAAAAATCCGGAGAATGACAAGTTCATCAAAACATGGAAGGACTACGTCAAGAAACAAAAGCTCCCCGGCGGCGACAAGCGCGTCACCAACGATCCCATGGAGGCGACGTATGTTGGCATTCATATGTGGGCGCAAGCCGCAGAAAAAGCGAAGTCCATTGATGTAAATAAAGTGCGCACCGCCATGGCGGGCCAGACGGTCAAAGCGCCCAGCGGTTATGAATTGAAGATGGACGAAAAGAATCATCATCTGTGGAAGCCGGTGATGATCGGCGAAATCCGCCCCGACGGCCAGTTCGACATCGTATGGGAAACAAAGAAAACCCTCCGCGCACAGCCATGGAGCCCCTTCATACCGGGGAACGAAAAGAAGAAAGATATGTAACTGACGTTACGCACTCCCCGCCGCGATGGCGGGGAGGTTATTCCAGAGAATCACATAAGCACACTATGAGACACCTCTGCCGTTTGTGCCGATATTGCCTGGCTGCGCTGTTCGCCATTTGGCTAGGCAGTGCTCACGCCCTGGACGCCACGGCGCTGCAAAACCTCGCCACAGGTGACAACGATGCCAGAATCGCCGCAATCGAAGCACTGGTGGCGGCGGGCGATGTGGCGGCTTTGCCCGTAATTCAGGCATTGCAAGACGGTGCCTTGCAGGCGACGCCCGCCGGTCAATTACTGCTCGTGACGGAGACCGGCGTGACTGATGCCGTCACGAATCAACTCCTGGCAAACGTGCCCGCAGACGCCACGCGCATCACCATCAATAACCGGGTGCGGCGCGCGCTGGACGCGGCTTTGGCGGCCTTTAAACTCTTTTCTCCGGACAGCGCCAAGCGCCTGGAAGCGGCACAACAATTGAGCGAGGGCGACCCTGTATTACTGCCCTTGGTGCAAAAGGCGCTGACCAGCGAGAAGGACCCGGCGGTGCGCACCGCGCTGGAATTGGCGCAAAGCGGCATGGCGTTGCAAAGCGATGACTCGAAGCAGCGTCTGGCGGCGGTTCAGAGTCTGGCCAACAGCGCCCAGGAAGTCACCAAAACCCGATTGCTGAAGTTGCTGGAGAAAGACGGCGCGGGCGAGTTTACCGAGCCGGATGCCAAGGTGCGCGCGGCAGCGACAAAGGCCATCGCTGCTATCGAGCAACGTCTGAAGATTGCCGAATATGCAGGCCATGTATTCACCGGGATCAGCCTGGGCAGCATACTGCTGCTCGCGGCGCTGGGGCTGGCGATCGTCTATGGCCTGATGGGTGTCATCAATATGGCCCACGGCGAATTACTGATGATCGGCGCCTACGCCACTTATGTGGTGCAAAATCTATTCAAGACCCATCTGCCGCAATATCTGGATTTGTATCTCATCGCCGCCGTGCCCGTGGCGTTCAGTGTGGCGGCATTGGTGGGCATGGCGTTGGAGCGCGGCGTGATCCGCCACCTCTACGGTCGGCCTCTGGAAACGCTACTCGCCACCTGGGGCATCTCACTGATACTGATTCAGCTCATGCGCACAGTGTTCGGTGCGCAGAATGTGGAGGTGGCCAACCCCTCGTGGATGACAGGCGGCGTGACAGTGCTGGGTAGTTTGGTGCTTCCCTACAACCGCATCGTCATCATTGTTTTTGCCATGCTGGTGCTGTGCCTGGTGTGGCTGGCGTTCACCCGCACCCGATTGGGCCTGCATATACGCGCCGTGACGCAGAACCGCGCCATGGCAGATTGCATGGGCATCCCCACTGGCCGCACCGACATGCTGGCCTTCGGCCTGGGAGCGGGCGTAGCGGGGCTGGGGGGCTGCGCGCTCTCGCAGATAGGCAACGTGGGACCTGAGTTGGGTCAGGGGTATATCGTCGATTCCTTCATGGTGGTGGTGTTGGGCGGTGTGGGCCAGATTGCCGGCACGGTGTATGCGGCGCTGGGGCTGGGGGTGATGAATAAATTCCTCGAACCTTACTGGGGTGCGGTGCTTGCCAAAATCATGCTGCTCGTGTTCATCATTCTGTTCATCCAGAAGCGGCCGCAGGGGCTGTTCGCCGCCAAGGGCCGCGCGGTGGAAGGATAGATAGCCTATGGTCATCGAACGTCTCCCGCACTTGTACGGCACGAAGGGCTGGTTGGTGATTGCCGCCTTTCTCGCGCTGGTGTGCGTGCTGATGCCCGCACTTTACCTTGCCGTACCCGAAGACTCGCCCTTCCACGTCCCCGCCTGGCTCATCACGCTGCTGGGTAAAATCATGTGCTACGCCCTGGTGGCATTGGCGATGGATCTGGTATGGGGATATACGGGCATTTTGAGTCTCGGCCACGGGTTATTCTTTGCTCTGGGAGGCTATGCGCTGGGCATGTACCTGATGCGCATGATCGGGCGTGAGGGTGAGTCCGGCAGCGAGTTGCCGGACTTCATGGTGTTCCTGGACTGGAAGGAATTGCCGTGGTACTGGGCAGGTACTGACCAGTTCTGGTATTGCGCATTACTCATCGTGCTGGCCCCCGGACTGCTGGCGCTGGTGTTCGGCTACTTCGCCTTTCGCTCGCGCATCAAGGGTGTGTACTTTTCAATCATCACCCAGGCCCTCACCTTCGCGGCAATGCTGCTGTTCTTCCGCAACGATACCGGCTTCGGCGGCAACAACGGCTTCACCGATTTCAAGCGCATCCTGGGCTTTTCCCTGGCCGATCCCGCCACCAAGGCCACCCTGTTCATCGCCAGCGGCGTGACGCTGATCCTGGCGCTGCTGCTGTGCCGCTACATCGTAACCTCCAAGCTGGGGCGGGTACTCACGGCCATCCGCGACACCGAGAGCCGCGTTCGGTTTTGCGGTTACAACCCACTACCCTACAAGCTCTTTGCCTGGACGCTATCGGCCATGCTATGCGGCATTGCCGGCGCGCTGTATGTGCCGCAGGTCGGCATCATCAACCCCAGCGAAATGTCGCCCGCCAACTCCATCGAAATCGCCATCTGGACCGCCGTCGGCGGGCGCGGCACACTCGTCGGTCCGATCATCGGCGCCGCGCTGGTGAATGGCGCGAAGAGCTGGTTCACCGTTGCCTTTCCCGAATACTGGCTGTATTTCCTGGGATTGCTGTTCATCCTGGTGACACTGTTCCTGCCACAGGGCGTGATGGGACTCGCACAACGCCTGAGGTCCAAATGCAACACATGAAAGCTGAGCTGACAACATCTGAAATTGACGGCAGCGAAGTGACGGGCCTGGCCCACGTCGCCACGCCCGGAGCTTTGGACCTGAGCCACGGCACGGTGCTGTACCTGGATGCCGTCACCGTCAGCTTCGATGGTTTCCGCGCACTCAACGAACTGTCCCTCACCGTGGATGCCGGCGAGCTGCGCTGCATCATTGGCCCCAATGGCGCAGGCAAGACCACCTTGATGGATGTCATCACCGGCAAGACCCGGCCAGATAGCGGCACCGCCTATTTCGGTCAGACCCTCGACCTGACGCGCCTCAACGAACATGAAATCGCGGGTTCCGGCATCGGCCGCAAATTCCAGAAGCCCACGGTGTTCGAGCATCACACCGTATTCGAAAATCTGGAGCTTGCCATCAAGGTGGACAAGGGCATCTGGACGTCGCTGTTCTGGCGACTGGGCGCGGAACAGAAGGATCGCATTGCCGCAACGCTGGATCTTATCGGCCTGTCGGCGCTCGCGGGCCGCGAGGCGGGCACACTATCGCACGGCCAGAAGCAGTGGCTCGAAATCGGCATGCTGCTGGCGCAGGAACCCAAGCTGCTCCTGCTGGACGAGCCGGTGGCGGGTATGACGGACGCCGAGCGCGAGCGAACCGCAGAGCTTTTCACCTCGCTTGCCGGTGAGCACTCCCTCATCGTGGTCGAGCACGACATGGAGTTCGTGACCTCGATCGCCCGCAAGGTCACCGTGCTGCACGAAGGCCGCGTGCTGGCGGAAGGCACGATGGAACATGTCCAGAACAACGAGCAGGTCATTGAAGTGTATCTGGGGCGCTGACATGCTTGTAGTCGAACAACTCAACCACTATTACGGCGGTAGCCATACGTTGCGTGACATCTCGCTGGAAGTCCAGCCGGGGACCTGCACCGCGCTGTTGGGACGAAATGGCGTGGGTAAAACGACGCTTCTCAAGTGCCTGATGGGCGTGGAGCGGGGCCGTTCCGGCTGCATCACCTTCGCCGGACAGGACATCACTGCCGCGTCGCCTCATGTTCGCGCCCGGCTCGGCATGGCTTATGTGCCACAGGGGCGCGACATTTTTCCGCGCCTGACAGTGGAAGAAAATCTGATCACCGGCTTCGCCGTACACGACCGCCCGCCGCGCGAGATTCCGGCCGCGACCTTCGAAATGTTCCCGGTACTGGGGGAGATGCGCAGGCGGCGCGGCGGCGACCTGTCCGGCGGCCAGCAACAGCAGCTCGCAATTGCCCGCGCATTGTTGATGCAACCCAAACTGCTCATTCTCGATGAGCCGACCGAGGGCATTCAGCCCTCCGTCATCAAGGATATCGGGCGCGTCACCCGCCTG
The DNA here is from genome assembly GCA_947085925.1 of uncultured Gammaproteobacteria bacterium. GTDB lineage: Bacteria > Pseudomonadota > Gammaproteobacteria > Ga007554 > LNEJ01. The sequence goes on along the minus strand of CAMTYI010000067.1, from coordinate 4,726 downwards.
CTCCTCGAACGCGGCGACATGGCTATCCTGCTCGTGGAGCAGTACTATGATTTTGCTCGCGCGCTTGCGGACAGGTATCTGGTAATGTCGCGCGGCGAAATAGTAATGAGCGGCGTGGACATGGAGGCGGATCAGGTGCGACGCCATATCGCAGTATGAGCGGTCATGTCATTGCGACGGTGGACGATACCCCGACGTGGCGCGGGCGTCTGGATCTACGTTTCAGCCAAAGCCCAGACACGGTGATGCAGGTCGTCGAGGCGCGCATGCCGTTGGCGATCCAGCGTCCCTTTTACCCGGAGGGCGCTGACGTGTGCCATGCAGTCGTCCTGCATCCACCGGGTGGCATGGTCAGCGGAGACCGGCTGGAAATCGCGCTGCATCTCGAACCCGGCACACAGGCGCTGCTCACCACACCTGCTGCCAACAAATGGTACCGCAGCAGCGGTACGGCTGCGGAACAACTTGTGCGGGCACGCGTGGAGGAGGGCGCACACCTTGAGTGGCTGCCGCAGGAAAGCATCGTGTTCGACGGCGCCGTGGCGCATCAGACGACGCAGGTGGAACTTGCGCCGGGCGCGACCTGGATTGGCTGGGACATTACGCGCTTCGGTCGCAGCGCATGCGGCGAACGCTTCAACCACGGGCATTGGCGGAGCAACATCGAAGTATGGCGCGGCGGCATACCGCTATGGATCGACCGCCAGCGCCTGGAGGGCGGGAGCCGTCTGCTCGACAGCGCGTTCGGACTCGCCGGAATGCCGGTGATAGGCTGCCTCGCCTGGCTCGGGCAGGCGGTGGAAACAACGCTTGTTGAAGAGGCACGGAGACTGTGGACGGTTCAACCCCGTCAGGGAGAGGCGGGCGTGACGCGCCTCGAAGAAGGACTGCTGTGCCGCTATCGCGGCCCGTCGAGCGCCGAGGCGCGTGCCTGGTTCATTGCCGTGTGGGACATGCTGCGACGGCATCACCGGAACCGTGAGGCCTGTCCACCGCGCATCTGGAATACATAGACCTAAAAAACTTCAGTTATCCACGAAAAAACTAAATAAAACAAAGTTATAGATTGCCGCAGCAATTCACCGGATGGGTGATAAGTAACACGCGATATGCGCTCGAATATTTTCGTGTTTTTCGTGAATTTCGTGGACAAAAAAAGCATTAAGGACAAAAGGAAGAACGATGCACCTGTCACCGCAAGAAAAAGACAAGCTGCTGATCTTCACCGCCGCGCTCGTCGCCGAGCGGCGTAAGAATCGCGGACTCAAGCTCAATTATCCCGAGGCGGTAGCTTATATCAGCGCAGCGATTCTCGAAGGCGCACGCGACGGCCGTAGCGTCGCCGATATGATGACTTATGGCACGACGCTGCTCACGCGCGACGACGTAATGGAAGGTGTGCCGGAAATGATCGCCGACGTGCAGGTCGAAGCCACCTTTCCCGACGGCACCAAGCTGGTGACAGTACACAACCCTATCCGCTGAGGAGGTTACAACGATGATCCCAGGTGAAATCATGGTGATGGAAGGTGAAATCGAGCTAAATACCGGACGCGACACGGCAAGAGTTACAGTAGCCAACACGGGCGACCGGCCAATACAGGTCGGCTCGCATTTTCACTTTTATGAAGTGAACACGGCGCTCCGCTTCGAGCGCGAGCGCGCCTACGGCATGCGCCTGGACATTCCTGCCGGTACTGCGGTGCGCTTCGAGCCGGGTGACGAACGCGAGGTACAGCTCGTCGCCTTTGCCGGCCGCCGCGAGGTATACGGTTTCAATGCCAAAGTGAATGGCCCGCTGGAGAAAAAAACATGAGCATCCGCATGGACCGGCACGCCTACGCCGAGCATTTCGGCCCGACAACGGGCGACCGCATCCGCCTCGCCGATACCGGTCTTTTCATCGAGATCGAAAGGGATTACGCAGTGTATGGTGATGAAGTGAAATTCGGCGGCGGCAAGGTGATCCGCGACGGCATGGGGCAATCGTCCATCACCAATCAGGCAGGCGCGATGGACCTGGTGATCACCAACGCCGTCATTCTCGACTGGTGGGGCATCGTCAAGGCCGATATCGGCATCCGCAACGGTGTGATCGCCAAAATCGGCAAGGCGGGCAACCCCGGCACGCAATCCGGCGTGGACATCATCATCGGGCCTGGCACGGAAATCGTGGCGGGCGAAGGCATGATCCTGACCGCAGGCGGCATCGACAGCCACATCCATTTCATCTGCCCGCAGCAGGTGGAGACGGCGCTGGCCTCGGGCGTAACGACGCTGATCGGCGGCGGCACCGGCCCGGCCACCGGCACCAACGCCACCACCTGCACGCCGGGGCCGTGGCACATGCACCGCATGCTCCAGGCCGCCGAAGGCCTGCCGGTGAATCTGGGCTTTACCGGCAAAGGCAACGCCGCCCGCCCGGAAGGCCTCGTCGAACAGATCGAAGCGGGCGCCGTCGGCCTCAAACTGCACGAGGACTGGGGCAGCACACCGGCCGCCATCGACACCTGCCTCACTGTTGCCGATCAATATGACGTACAGGTAGCGATTCACACCGACACGCTGAACGAGGCCGGTTTCGTGGAAGATACCATTGCCGCCTTCAAGGGACGCGTTATTCACGCCTACCACACCGAAGGCGCGGGTGGCGGCCACGCGCCCGACATCATCCGGCTGTGCGGCGAACCCAACGTTCTGCCTTCTTCCACCAATCCCACCCGCCCCTACACGGTGAACACGGTGGACGAGCATCTCGACATGCTGATGGTCTGCCATCACCTCGATCCCGGCATCGCCGAGGACGTAGCCTTCGCCGATTCGCGCATCCGGCGTGAGACCATCGCCGCCGAGGACATCCTGCACGATCTCGGCGCGTTCAGCATGATGTCTTCCGATTCCCAGGCGATGGGGCGGATCGGCGAAGTCATCATCCGCACCTGGCAAACCGCGCACAAGATGAAGCAGCAGCGCGGCAGTCTGGCGGGCGACCCGGCTCGCCACGACAATTTTCGCGCGCGCCGCTACATCGCCAAATACACCATCAACCCGGCCATCACCCACGGCATCGCCAGCCATGTCGGCTCCATCGAAGAAGGCAAACTCGCCGACCTGGTGCTATGGAAACCGGCCTTCTTCGGCGTGCGCCCGGAGCTGATCATCAAGGGCGGATTGATCGTCTGGGCGCAGATGGGCGACGCCAACGCCAGCATCCCGACGCCACAGCCGGTGTATGGCCGCCCCATGTTCGCCGCATTTGGCGGCGCCATCGGCGCAACCTGCCTCACCTTCGTATCGCAAGCGGCGCAGGCGCAGGATATCGGCGCGCGGCTCGGCCTGCGTCGCCGCACCGTGGCCGTCTCCGGCACACGCCAGATCGGCAAGAAAGACATGAAGCTCAACGATACGCTGCCAAAAATGGAAGTCGACCCGGAAACCTATGAAGTCCGCGCCGACGGCGATCTACTGGTCTGCGAACCGGCCAGCGTGTTGCCGCTCGCGCAACGCTATTTTCTGTTTTGACCGTGCTCAGCCTGACCGAAGTCCTGCCGCCGGATCAAAACGCCGCTGTCGTGCTGACGCTGGTACTGAGCGCCGAGAAACGCGCCCGCAGCCGTATTCGCCTGACGGCCGAAGACGGCACAGAAGTCCAGTTTGTGCTGCCGCGCGGCACTGTGCTGCATGATGGCAATCTGCTGCGCGCCACTGGCGGCACGCTGGTGCGGATTCGCGCCAAGGCCGAGCCGGTGTTGACTGCGCACGTCCACGACACCTTGACGCTGCTGCGCGCAGCCTACCATCTCGGCAACCGCCATGTGCCGGTCGAGATTAACGAGTACCGTATACGCATCCTCCCCGATCCCGTTCTGGCCGGAATGCTCGAACAGCTTGGCCTGCATGTGACATATGAAATCGCGCCCTTCGACCCAGAGCCAGGCGCCTATGGCGGACACGGCCATCATGCTCATGAACACGATTGAGCGCGACACTTCGCTGCTGCGGCTGCTACAGCTCGCAAGCCCATCGCTGCCGGTCGGCGCATACAGTTATTCCGAAGGGCTGGAATACGCTGTGCATACTGACCAGGTAAAAGACGCTCCCATGCTGCGCGCCTGGCTGGAGGATGGACTGCATTACGGCTCCGCGCTGCTCGATGCGGCGGTGGTGTGTCGCGTGTACGAAGCCCGGCAACGCGGTGATGGCGCAGCAGTACTACAATGGAATAGCTGGCTCACAGCGTCACGAGAAAGCGAGGAACTGCGCCAGCAAAGCCACGACATGGGCCACGCGCTGCTGCGTCTATTGCGCGACCTCAAACCCTCTGTGCCCGATGGCGTGTCATGGCAGGACGAACCCTGTAACTTCGCTACCGCCTATGCACTCGCCGCAACGCATTGGAACATACCCTGCAGCGATGCCGTCACTGGTTATCTGCAAGGCTGGGTGGCGAATCTGGTGGGTGCCGGTGTCAAACTGATCCCGCTCGGCCAGACCGCCGGACAACAAATGATGTGGGATCTGCAAACCGCGATAAGCAGTGCAGCCATCTCTGCCATCACCGTGACAGACGACGAACTCGGCGTAGGCGGCTGGGGAATGGTGCTCGCCAGCATGGCACATGAGACGCAATATACGCGACTGTTTCGAAGTTAAGGAGAAAACACCATGAACGCGTTCCGTGTTGGAATCGCTGGGCCAGTGGGTTCGGGCAAGACTGCCCTGGTCG
>CAMTYI010000066.1:0-2824 GCA_947085925.1 uncultured Gammaproteobacteria bacterium | reverse complement strand
TCCACAAACAGGATGTCAACCTCTTCATCGCGCTCACTCTAACCTTTCAAGGTTCCCCGCCTCAGCCTCGCTTCGCTTGATCGCGTTGGGGATACCTGAGTAGTTACAATTTTAGATAATATTATTTGAGCGATTTTTGGGCGATTTGCGGCTGAAGCCCGATTGTTGAGCTAACCTTGCATTCAAGGGGACACGCCTTGGCGAGGCAATATTGAATAGACTCTTAAGCACAAAACATGACGTGCCTGCTTTTCACTCCCTCTGCTTCCTTCCGATCCTGTCTTCTTGCCCCCTGATCAAGCGCTGGATATTGCCGCGATGGCGCCATAACAACAGGGCGCTCATCACTATCGTCATGGTGATCAACGCGGGCGTGGGCCGTATCAACCATACATACGCCGGGGTGAGAAGCGCGGCGCTCAGTGCTGCGAGCGAGGAGTAACGGAATATCTTGGCCACCAATAACCAGGTGGCTAACGTTGTCAGCCCGACCATCCATGACATCCCTAGCAATACACCAAGCGCCGTCGCCACGCCTTTACCACCACGGAAGCCAAAAAAAACGGGATAGAGATGCCCGAGGAAGGCGGCAATACCGGTCATGGCGAGGGTTGCGTCGTCCATGCCCAATGTGCTCGCTGCAATCATGGGGACAACGCCCTTGAGCATATCGCCAAGTAACGTCAGCACGGCGGCCTTCTTGCCACCCAGCCGCAACACATTGGTCGCGCCAGGGTTACCCGAACCTTGGGTGCGCGGATCGGGCAACCCCATGAGTTTGGAAATAATAATGGCGGTGGATATAGATCCCAGCAAATAGGAAAAAACGATCAGGGGAATGGCGGCGGTCATGGGATATTTTAGTGTAGTATGTTAGGTCTCTTAAAAATGCATCCATGCTTTTTTAAGGCCACCCTATATCATGAGATCTCTGTGTAAATCGGAGATCTTGTTTTTGTAACTGCGGACGTGTTTCATGGACATTATATATCTTCGCGACCTGCGGATCGAGACCGTTATCGGCATCTATGACTGGGAACGGCGCATTAAACAAACCCTCATCCTCGACATCGAAATGGCGACGGATATCCGCAAGGCCGCGCAGACAGACAGCATCGAAGACACGCTGAATTATAAAGCTGTGGCCAAGCGCCTCATCGAATTTATCGGTAACAGCGAATTTCAGTTGGTTGAAACCCTGGCCGAGCGCGTTGGTGAAATCGTGCTGAACGAATTCAATGTCCCCTGGCTGCGCCTGCAAGTCAACAAACAGGGTGCAGTGCGCGGTGCGCGCGATGTTGGGGTGATTATCGAGCGTGGCGTGAGGGTTTGACATGCGGCGCGTCTATATCAGCATCGGCAGCAACATCGAGTGCGACACCAACATCCGCTCCGGTGTCGCTGCGCTACGCGAGCATTTCGGCGATTTGACCCTTTCCACCGTGTACGAAAGCAGGGCAGTTGGCTTTGAGGGTGATGACTTCTATAACCTGGTGGCGGGGTTTGATACGGAGTTGGATGCCATCGCTGTTAACGGCGTTTTGCGTGACATCGAACACCGCCATGGCCGGGTACGCGGTGGCTCGGGGTTCAGCTCCCGCACACTGGATCTTGACCTGCTGCTGTATGACAACCTGGTAAGTCACGAAAACGGCCTCGCAATACCACGCGGTGAGATCACCAAATATGCCTTCGTGCTATGCCCGCTGGCGGAAATCGCCGGACAAATGCGCCATCCTGTCAACGGCAAGTGTTATGCGGATCTCTGGCAGGAATTGACGAGCGGGCAAGAGCTACGGTCGGTCGATTTTCAATGGTGAGCTGCACTTCCCTCACAAGTGAGATAGAGGTAAACAAAAAAATGACTGACAAAAACATATCAACCCAGGAAAAATGGGACACCATCTATAGTGGCGCTGAGAAACAGCCGAAAATGGCATCGGAGGTGTTGCGTGATAATCAACACCTGCTACCCACCTCCGGCAAGGCGCTGGACTTTGCCTGCGGCTTGGGCGCAAACGCCTTGCTCCTCGCCGCACACGGGCTGGAAACCCATGCCTGGGATATCTCCGAAGTAGCCGTCACACGCCTCGCGGAAGAGGCCGCAGCACAGGGGCTGCACATCCAAGCCGAGGCCCGAGATTTAGTGGCGCAACCGCCGGAGCCTGAAAGCTTCGATGTGATTGTGTCCTGCCACTTTCTGGAACGCCCCCTGAACCCGCGTTTACTCGCGGCCTTGCTACCCGGCGGGCTACTGTTTTACCAGACCTTCACGCTGGAACGGGTGGACGGTGCCGGTCCGCAAAATCCCGAATTCCGTCTGCATGAAAATGAGTTGCTGACGATGTTTCCCGGTCTGCGGGTTTTGGTCTACCGCGAAGAAGGGTTGGTGGGTGACACGCAGCGCGGCCTCCGCAGCAGGGCGATGCTGGTGGCGCAGAAGCGTTTATAGGCCCAGGGTGATCGCATTAAACAATTACTTTGTCCTGATCTTTTTCTGTATATAGGGTGGCTAGATTTTCTTTAAACAGATGGTGTACTAGAAAATTTCTCTTCTCCACTGCGTCCTTGAGGCAACTCTCAACATGCGCCGTGAGAACACCGTTTTCTCTGAGTTTTCGCATTGGTATTGTTAGTAAAGTATAGCTATGGTACATTGTGGTTTTTGAGAAGGGTCAGGTGACAATACTGTTCGGTTAGATTCTTTTTTCATATATTTTCCTTGGCGGCACAGGTAGCGGTGCGAGCAATTGTGGCGAGAAGTTTGTTTTGGTGTTGCGCGCAACTGAACGGTTGTGACTTGTATACGGCGAATGGCGCGGCT
>CAMTYI010000065.1:0-3911 GCA_947085925.1 uncultured Gammaproteobacteria bacterium | reverse complement strand
GTTCTTAACCCATTGCCTAAGACTACTTCTCGTACCAACGTCAAAAAATGGTTATTTCGTTTACTACGTAACTTAATTTCCCATCCCAATCCCTGAAATGTTAAAGTCATCGTGGCAGTACATCTATCACCACTCTCACTCATAAAGACCTTATTCGTCTCTGTTGGCGGGGGCATTTTCGCCATGCCATCATTTATTGACGGCCTTGATGGCTCCCAGTATCCATTACTCTTCTTGCCCTTTACTTTTCTTGTTTGAACACGTTGTTTGATATTTTTTATGAAATGGGTGTACCAATACCTAGGAATATTAGCTTTCCCCGCCAACTCTTCATGAATCGGGTCTATCGGTGTCGAGAACCAGAATCTGTTAGTACTGTGCGATAATGGCATCCCCCAAAGCGCATGCAATATTGAGCTTTTTCCGCCACCGTTTGCACCAACCAAGACAGTCAATGGGAATTTAAATTCAACCTTCGTAAATGGTTTTATTTTTTTAAAGTTTGGAAAAGTAACATCGTGAATAAATTTATCAAAGTGATCATTGTCGAAGTCCTTTTTTATGGCTTGAAGTAGCTCTTTAACTGTGCTCATAAGTAAGTACCTTCAACCACCTTGTCGCAAATAAAGACGGATATTAATGGCAAAGCATACCCTTTCATCAAATCAACACCATTGAGAGAATGAAGCGCACGTCAAATGAAGAAGTATTTATTCTTGCCATTTTTTCATCTGTTGCTTGATCTCTTTTGCATGAGCGCAAATAAACGGAACTGGAAGCGCATTCCCGACCATCAGCGCCAGACGATCTTTGCCTACCCCGCCAGGAAAAATATAGTTGCGGGGGAAGCCTTGAAGGAGGGCGGCCTCCCTTAAAGTTATGCAACGATTTTCTTCCGGATGAAGGAATCGTCCCTTTGATGGGCTGGCGCAACCACCAGTGATGGTTGGGGAAGGCTTATCCCAAGCCATACGGCCATAAACGTCTTTGAATCCATCCGGGTTTCGTTTGTGGCATGGCAAGATATATTCGTCCGGCAATTGACTGCGGCTACCCCCATTTCGGGGTATCAAGGCGATCATTTTCTGAATCTTTTCTGTGCGTTTCTCGGGAAAATCGTGCATGAAATCGCCGCTTTTCCCGGCCGGACGCAGGTCGCTAATAGCGTCCCTTACAGTACGTTTCCCATGTTTCCGTTCCGCAATGTGAATATCTTTTTTGTACGCAGCAATATAGATCAACCGCTTTCTACGCTGAGGGACGCCATAGTTAGCAACATCGAGTACTTTCCACTCCCCTCTGTATCCCAGAGCAGACATAGACTCCATAAACTTGCGAAAGCGCCAGTTGTCTTTAAGGCCAGGTACATTTTCAAGCATCACGGTTTTGGGGCGGAACGATTCCACAAACCGAAGGTAATCACGAATCAAGTCGTTCCGGTCATCTCCGATTGAATAGCGTCCATTGTGAGTGCGAATTGACGAGAAACCTTGGCAGGGTGGGCAGCCAGCCAGCAAATCCAAGCCACCTTTTTTGAGGCCCAGAGTTCGCATTATATTTTTACAGTCAATCTGTCTAATGTCTCCCTCATTCACCAAAACCTCTGGATGGTTTGCCTTATACGACATTAGTGGTGATGGCGCTAAATCAATTCCCCAGAGAACGCTATACCCTGCTTGTTTCAAACCTTCCGTCATGCCCCCGCAACCACAAAACAAATCTATTGCTGATGGTTTTTGAGGAGGGTTGTTACGTTGCCTGGTTTTCACTTGGGATATTTTTGGTGACATTAAAGCATCGCCTGGCATGGGTGTCTTACCTTAAAAGAATCGTCATGCGCCCCCAATCTGCTCGCCAGCTCACGGCCTATTGTTTCACCCAACAATACAGGGACAGCATTCCCTATCTGGCGCATCGCTTCGCCCCAGGCACCTTTTATGACGAAACTGTCTGGGAATGTCTGGATTCGTTTTGCCTCACACACCGTAAAATAGCGGACACTGCCATCCGGGTAGCGAATCATGTTTTCCCCTCCGGGAACTCCGTGGCCTCCCGCCTTGATGGTTTTTGCGGGCCAGTCGATGTCGCTACCTGTGTGACCGGGATAGGTGCGCGCCCCGTCGTGAAAAATATGATCGTCAATGCCATGTCGTGTTTCTGGATCGGGGATGCCTTGCAGCGCATCCCTGACCGTGCGCCAAGGCGCACACTCTGGCTCAAACATGCCGTATTTATCCTTTAAGCGAACAACCTTCTCTTGCGCCGGGCAGGATGCCCAAGTGCGGTGGGCGCAGGGATGCGCAAGAACCGCCAGAAGTTCAGTTATCGGCGCTCTTTTTGATTTTGGTACATTGTGGCGTTCCCAATATTCGCCGGTAACATACATTTCCCAAAGCAATCTGTCTTCGGAGTGTGTTTCTGCGGGGAACGACCAGGACACACCCAGATCAGCTCTCGTACCTACGATAACAACCCGCTCCCGCGTCTGTGGGACGCCATGATTTGCCGCGTTGATTAGCTTGAACGAGACTTCATATTTTGTTCCGGCATAGGGAAGCCGCCCAATGTTACGGAGGTCGGACAAATGATCTTTCCAGTCGGCATCTTGCTTCGCAATAAATCCGGGGTAGGTAAGCCGCAGGATTATGTATTCGAAGTAATCAGCAAATGATGCCCTGAGCAAGCCTTTGACGTTCTCGAATACGAAGGCTTTTGGAGTAAGTCGCTCAATCGCCCGGATTGCATAGGGGAACATGTCGCGACTATCCTGATCTGCTCGATGTTTTCCACCCAGTGAAAATGGCTGGCAAGGCGGGCCGCCTGCCACGACATCAACTTCGTCCAGGGCATCAAGGTCAAAATCTTTAATATCTCCAAAGAAAACTTTTTTCGCATCAAAATTTTCATAGAGTGATGCGCAGGCATGTTTATTAAATTCTACAAATGCAGAGTGCTGAAACCCTGCAAACTCCAACCCCTTGGCCAATCCGCCAGCTCCGGAAAATATTTCAAGCGACCTCATGGCTTGCGCTCGATATTTTTGAAGTGGTTTTTGATTCTGGAAAGGATGGTGCTAATCATGTCCGAACTGGCGTCCTCAAAGATGACAAACCGGCACCTGAAGTCTTGGAGTTCTAGCCCTTGAGCAATATGGATGCTTCGACTGTGCTCCCGAAGGCGGCTAATTAGTTCTTTGGATTGCTCGAGCTGGTTATCGGAAGCGCGCGCTTGTCTCCAGCCCTTTGGTACAGCTTTCCCGACATATATTGGGTAACTGTAAGACAGGCGATTCAACTCTGCATATTTTTTGTATACGGGATTTTTGCCTGTGTAATAGATGGCGTAAACCCCTGTGCCAAGGAAAGACTCTGGCGGGGGCAGCGTGTGTACTGGAGTGCCGTTAAAGAACCTGATAGCGTCTTTGACGAGTTCGGCAAAAGCATCGTTTTTGTATACGTGTTCACTTCTATCGAAAGCTTTTGATTTCATGAGGGTGCAACACTTGGACTTGTCGACTTGAATTTTCTCATGTTGAGGTGGTAAATGCCACCTAGGAATATGAGTAGGCACGGTAAATTTGTTCTGCTCTGTAAGCCATTGATTTGTCATCTCGTACGAATGAGCCATAAAATATAACAGATTGATTTTTATGGAACTATTATTGTTTTAGTTGCGCGGGTTCAGATTTGCCAATAATCGGTTGTTTTCATTGGCAAAGTTACCAAGGACAAATTTATCCTGTATGAGTAGGGCTATCGCTTCTAAATTGACTGTTAGCAACAAATAGACCTGTCCGGTTATGTAGCACATCAACTGTCCGCTTTTGGTTTTAAGCAACCCCCCAGTTCGGGAGGCCGTTCACGCAGCGGATCGGGGCGTAAACGTGTTGGTTTTTCTCTCATTCATTAACG
>CAMTYI010000064.1:0-3068 GCA_947085925.1 uncultured Gammaproteobacteria bacterium | reverse complement strand
TATTGGCGCAGATCCTCAACATGATCAGTGCTGCATCCCGCCACTAAAAAAGCGGTCACTGCCAATGCAGCCGTGCGGTTGCGCAGCCTTGCGTAGCTCACTTCGATTCCTCCTCGAGGTAACGATAGGTCTTTGCAGTTGCTTCCATAACCAATGAACCCTTCAGATCTTTTTTGTCCCTGCTACCTGACAAGGAAGTTATGGATATGTCGTGCAGCGTGACGATACGAGGCAAGGCGGCAACCCCGCTCACAAAGTCGCCAAATTCATTGTAGTTTCCCGCCACCCTGATTTTTATCGGCAATTCCGCATAAAACTCAACGGGGGTCTCCTGCTCCGGCTTGAAAAGATCAAACTGCAGGCCGCTACCGATCCCCTTTTGTGAGACATCGTCTATCAGACCCTCGACTTCTGTTTTTCCGGGCAACTGGCGCAACATGGTGCCGAAGGATTTTTTGATGTCTACCAACTGCTTCCGGTAAACATCAAGATTGGCGGCCTTGTTTTGTTTTTGTTCGAACACACCTTTTAATTCTTTTTCTTTTTCCTCGGCTTGCCCCAGCACCTTGATCTGTTCCTGAGTATCAAACCAAAATCCGGCGCCAAGCACGATGACACACACAATCGCTATCGCCGCCACCTTGGTTGGCATGGGCCACTTGCCCACATTATTGAAGTCCAGTTGATTCAGGTCGGAGATTTTCATATCTTTTTGATCTCCTTGCTTTTCTTATCCTTTGCCTCTTTGTCGTCATCCATGTTGCCGGTCTGCTTGACATGGAGAGTGAACTGATTGTTGTAGCGCACTTCCTTGGTTTTTTCGGCGGATTTGTCGAGCGATTTATTTATGGATTGAATAACCTCCAGCCAGGGCGACTCAAACCAGTCGGACACCTCAAGGTTGCGCATAAAGGAAGAGACGTCGCCGTTTGATTCCGCCACGCCATTCAGGATGATCTCTCCTTTTTCCTGTTTCATGGCTGTCAAATAAACACCTGCGGGCAATTTTTTCTCAATTTCATCGAAAATGTGTACCACTTGAGAGCGTCGGCTTTGCAACTGCTGAATAACATTCATGCGAGCAAGAAGATGATTTTTTTCTGTCTCCAGGCTTTTAATTTCTTTGATCTGATTGTCGATGCGCGCGGTTTCTTCCTCCAGAAATGTGTTCCTGGAGTTTTGATCGTCAATCATTCCGGCTATATGTATGTGGGCGTACAAAATCACCGCCCCCATCAGCATTACCGCACCAACTCCAATCGAGATGAATTGCCGTTTACTTTCCTTGCGCGCCATTTCACGCCAAGGCAATAGATTGATCCGCGTCATTTGTCGAAACTCCTCATTGCAAGGCCGCAGGCGATCATCAACGCTGGTGCGTCACTGCTGAGTGCCTGAGCATTGACCTTGGAGGCTAACGTCATGTTGATGAATGGGTTGGCGACAGAGGTGGTAGTACCTATTTTGTCCTCGATCATCTCGTCCACCCCAGGTATTGCCGCGCAGCCGCCAGCGAGCACCACATGATCCACGCTGTTGTAATGGCTGGAAGAAAAGAAAAACTGCAAGGACCGGCTGACCTGTTGCACCATGGCTTCCTTGAATGGCGTCAGCACATCGGGAATATAGTCGTCAGGCAATCCACCCTGCTTCTTCGCAAGACCGGCTTCTTCGTAAGACAAGCCATAACGTTGCTGAATTTCATCGGTTAATTGTTTGCCACCGAACACTTGTTCCCGTGTATAGATAATTCTGGCGTTGTACAGCACGGTGAGGGTGGTCATGGTGGCGCCCACATCGACCACGGCAATGGTTTTACCAATCCCCGCATCGGGAAGTTGTTGCCCGAGCAATGAGACCGACGCCTCCAGGGCATAGGCTTCGACATCCACTACCTTGGCTGTAAGTCCACCCAGCTCGGCTGCCGTCACACGCACGTCAACATTTTCACTACGCGATGCGGCGAGCAACACATCCACGGTGTCGGGTTTTTTATCAGAGGGTCCCAGCACTACGAAGTCGAGATTAACCTCTTCCAGCGGATAGGGGATGTATTGATCGGCCTCTACCTCGATTTGGCTGGCAATCTCGTCTTCCGAGAGTGAGGCGGGCATGGAGATGATTTTTGTGATCACTGCCGAACCGGCGACCGCGATAGCCACGTTTTTGCAACGGGTTCCCGCGCGTTTGGTCACACGGCTGATTGCCGCGCCGACAGCCTCGACATCGGCAATGCTTTTTTCAACGACAGCATTGGGTGGCAAGGGCACAACCGCGTAGCTTTCGACGCGATAACGTGTACCGCTCTGGCTTAGCTCAAGTACCTTGACCGATGTGGAGCTGATATCGAGCCCGATCTGGGCTGGCGATTTTCTTCCGGGAAATTTCAGCATTTCCGTGTTTAATCCCTGAAATTACGAGTAAAGTTACAAGGGGTGTTGGTCTAACACCGTCAAAGGCTTTATAATTACGCCTCGTCCTCTTAAATGCCTTATCGGCACCCGATTTCCCTTCCTTGAGTTCAATGAACGATTTCTTTAAAAAACTGCGCACGGTGTTGCTGGTGTTGTTAGGCCTGTTTGCCGTGAGCGGTCTGGCCGCTGGCGGGATCTACTCCTATCTTGCTCCCAAGCTCCCTTCCACCGAGCATCTCAAGGATGTGCGCCTGCAAGTGCCGCTGCGGGTGTATACCCATGACGGTAAATTGATTGGCGAGTTTGGCGAGATGAAACGTGTCCCGCTGAAATTCGCCGAGGTGCCTGATCTCATGGTCAAGGCCATACTGGCGGCGGAGGATGACCGCTATTTCCAGCACCACGGCGTCGATTATCAGGGGTTGCTGCGCGCCTCGTGGTATCTGCTCACCACCGGCGAAAAGGGGCAGGGCGGCAGCACCATCACCATGCAGGTGGCGCGCAACTTTTTCCTGAGTTCGGAAAAGACTTATTCGCGCAAAATCAGCGAAATCATGCTGGCGATGAAGATCGACCGCGAACTGACCAAGGAAGAAATTCTTGAGCTTTATCTGAACAAAATTTATCTGGGCAATAGATCGGAAGAGCACACGT
>CAMTYI010000063.1:0-6841 GCA_947085925.1 uncultured Gammaproteobacteria bacterium | reverse complement strand
GCGCTGCATACGGTTAATAATTGATGTTACGCCCCGTCCACGAAAAACACGAAAGGCACGAAAAAGCCTCATGGCACAATCTGTTCTGTCAGCTTGTCGGACTTAGGGCATCGTAGCACCAGCAGCCCCACTTATTTTTTCGTGCCTTTCGTGTTTTTCGTGGACGTTAACCTTTGCATTGGGCGTGCATAACACCCGTTAATAATTGGCGATACCACGCCGGGATGTAGTAAAATTCCGCTTTTAGCACACAAAGCAGAATATCCATGCTCGAAATCAATCCGGTCATAAAACACATCAAAGATATGCAGGGGCGTTCCGATGCCCTGAGGGGGTATCTTTGACTATGATGTCAAAAAAGAACGCCTGACCGAGGTCGAACGCGAGCTTGAAAACCCCGCCATCTGGAACACCCCCGAACGCGCACAGGAGCTGGGCCGTGAGCGTGTTCAGTTGCTCCAGATCGTTGACACGCTGAGTGGTCTGGGCGAGAGCCTGACGGACGCGCAGGCGCTGGTCGAGATGGCGGGCGAAGAGGACGATCAGGCTACAGTCGATGCGGTGGTCGCCGATCTCGACAAGCTGGAAAAGAAACTCGCCGAGCTGGAATTTCGCCGCATGTTCTCCGGTGAGATGGATCACAACAACGCCTTCCTTGAAATCCAGTCAGGCTCTGGCGGCACCGAGGCGCAGGATTGGGCCAACATGCTGTTGCGCATGTATTTGCGCTGGGGCGAGCGGCGTGGTTTTACCACCGAGCTGATTGAAGTGTCGCCCGCTGAAGTCGCGGGCATCAAGAGCGCCACGATCCGCTTTGAGGGCGAATACGCTTACGGCTGGCTGCGTACCGAGACCGGCGTACACCGCTTGGTGCGCAAATCGCCGTTTGACTCCGGCAACCGCCGCCATACCTCGTTCTCTTCGGTGTTTGTCTCGCCCGAGGTTGATGACAGCATTGAGATCGACATCAATCCAGCCGACCTCAGGGTCGACACCTACCGTGCCAGTGGTGCGGGTGGGCAGCATGTCAACCGCACCGAATCCGCAATCCGCATCACACACATGCCTAGCGGTATTGTTGTGGCGTGCCAGAGCGACCGCTCCCAGCACAAGAACCGTTCCACCGCCATGAAACAGTTGCAGGCCAAGCTGTATGAGATGGAGATGCAAAAGCGCCGCGCTACGCAACAGATACTGGAAGATAGCAAATCCGATATCGGCTGGGGCAGCCAGATTCGCTCCTATGTGCTCGACCAGTCGCGCATCAAGGATCTGCGCACCGGCGTCGAAACCGGCAACACCCAGGCAGTGCTGGATGGCGATCTGGACGATTTCATCGAGGCCAGTCTGAAGAGTGGGCTGTAAAATAAAAGTGCTACTGCAACTCGAAACCCGGAATGACAAGAATGACTGATCAAGACCCAATACAAGACGAGCACCAGCTCATCGCAAACCGCCGCGCCAAACTGGCCGCGTTGCGTGAAAAAGGCATTGCCTTCCCCACTGACTTCCGGCGCAACGTCGTGGCGGGTGAGCTGCATGCCAAGTATGGCGATAAGGACAATGAATTTTTTGAGGCGCAGCCGGTGCGCGTGAAAGTTGCCGGACGCATGATGGCCAAGCGTCTCATGGGCAAGGCGAGTTTTACCCAGTTGCAGGATATGTCGGGCCGCATCCAGTTGTTTCTGCAACGCGACACCCTGTCTGAAGGTGTTTATGACGAGTTCAAGGCATGGGATGTCGGCGACATTCTCGGTGCCGAGGGCGTGTTGTTCCGCACCAAAACGGGCGAACTTTCCGTCAAGGTGGAAGAGATTCGCCTGCTGACCAAGGCGTTACGCCCGCTGCCGGAGAAATTCCACGGCCTGGCCGATCAGGAGACCCGTTATCGTCAGCGTTATCTTGACCTGATAGCCAATGAAGTGACGCGCAACACCTTCCGCATGCGCACGGCGATTGTCGATTACATTCGAGATTTTTTGAACCAGCGTGATTTCCTCGAAGTGGAAACACCGATGATGCAGGTGATTCCCGGCGGCGCCACGGCGCGGCCTTTCACTACCCATCACCACGCACTGGACATGCAGTTGTTTTTGCGTATCGCGCCGGAGTTGTACCTGAAGCGTCTTGTGGTCGGTGGCTTCGAGAAGGTTTATGAAATCAACCGTAACTTCCGCAATGAAGGTCTGTCCACGCGCCACAATCCCGAATTCACCATGCTGGAGTTTTATGAGGCCTACGCGGATTACCGTGACTTGATGGACCTCACCGAGGAGCTGCTGCGTGGCATGGCGCAAACACTGCTGGGCACAACAACAATCACTTATCAGGGCGAGCAATACGAGTTCGGCAAACCGTTTGTGCGTATGACCCTGAAGGACTCCATCCTGCATTTCAACCCGGAGATCCCGCCATCAGCGCTGGAAGACCTGGGCACGGCCCGTGCCGTGGCGCACGGCCTCAAAATCCCGCTCAAGGACAGCTACGGCTTGGGCAAGGTGCAGGTGGAGATCTTTGAAAAGACCGTCGAACACCACCTGAAAAACCCGACCTTCATCACCGCCTATCCCACAGAGGTTTCGCCGCTGGCACGTCGCAACGATAACGACCCGTCCATCACCGACCGCTTCGAATTCTTCGTCGGCGGGCGCGAGATCGCCAATGGTTTTTCGGAGTTGAACGACGCCGAGGATCAGGCTGAACGTTTTCGCAAACAGGTACAGGAAAAAGACGCAGGCGATGAAGAAGCCATGCACTTCGACGCAGACTACATCTGCGCGCTGGAGCATGGCATGCCGCCCACCGCAGGCGAGGGCATCGGTATTGATAGGTTGACCATGCTGTTTACCGACGCACCGTCAATCCGCGACGTGCTGCTGTTTCCGCATATGCGGCCGGAAGGATAACTATAAAAATGAGAAAGCCAAACACGGTGTGTTAGTCACAGCGTGTTTGGCTTCATTTCAGGAAGACCGCTAAAGCGGTAGTTGTGAGTCAGGGCGAAAACCCTTGTTACATGCCGCCGCCCATGCCACCACCACCCATACCTCCACCACCGCCCATCATCCCTTGTCTACCAAAGGTTACGCATCTTGAGGCGGCGTTTTGTGCTGGGTCACAAAACGCTGGCCAATCAATAACCGTGGTGGTGAGAGGCCCGCCGGCATAGCTATACCTGCCCGCACTGCCCCCATCGCCCGTGCCTGGGGTGTAGGTATAGCGGCCGCCCGTTACGTTGCGCGTTGCAGCAAAATCCGCTATGTCAAAATTGGCGGAGCCAGCCGGAAGGCCGGGGCTAGTCACAACCAGTTTGTTGACAATTGTTCCGGGTGTGTTTTGTGTGCCGGTGTATCCCAAAGCACTCATGTCGAGCGAGAAGGTGGCCGCTATGCCCTGATCGGTGACTGTTTGAGTGATTTTTGGCTTATTGGCTTCTTTAGCCTTAATGAACTCATCAGTAAAGCCTGGCTCATTGTTGATCATCCGCATATACACCCGCGTTGGGTTTCCCGTGGCATTGCCGGAAATGGCAGGGTTGATGCTAAGAGGGTTATTTTCATTGGCGGCTGTGCCGCTGCTGGAAGACAAAGGTGCCGGACCGCCCCCGCCCATGCCGCCACCCATGCCTCCTCCACCCATACCTCCTCCGACACGCGCGTTCGCACAGCCAAAATAGCATGTGGCGCCGCCCGTGCCTGAAGGCGTGGTGCGAACATAATATTCCAGCGCGAAATCGGTACCCGCGATGGCAGGGTTGCCTATGATGACATGGTAATAGGTGATATTTGTGGCGGGATCGATGACAACTTGCTGGAGAAAGGGTGTTGGGTCCGTGCCCCTGCCACCCATCATGCCGCCACCCATGCCGCAACCGCCACCCATTCCCATACCGCCGCCCATTCCTCCAGATGTAAAGCAATCAACATTGGCGGCACTTGCCACTATTCCCGTTGTGCGTGGCTGAAAATTCAGGGGTAATTCAGCATGGCCGTCTCTTGCGCCAATCATGAAGGATGAGATGATGCCCAGTGTAAGGAATTTTTCAAGCTTGCTATCCATGGCTCGCCTCCATTTAAACACGATCTTGATCTTGCCTAGTGTGCTTACTCTCGTACAACTAACCATAAATGATTTTCGCTACTCAATAAACAGGCCACCCATTACTTATGGTGGCAACTTCAATAGTCGTAATTACAATGCCCATTATACGCTCTAATACACCATGTTCCTACCAAATTCGCGCAGGCCGGTAGGCTGGTGGAGTTATTTTTACCCATAAATATAGAGGGTTATATTGTTTTGTGGTCGGATTGATCGTGGGTATTGGATGTGCTGTTGAGCGAACGCGAGCGTTCTTTTTTGATTGGAGAATGCGCGTGTGTAGGGGGGGCAACGCTATGTGTTAATGGATTGATTGTGATGGATGAGAGTAAACGTGGGCGTGTGCTGTGTGCGCAGAGGGGAAGAGTACGCAAAAACTTAAAAACGACAATTAGACTCTTCTGCCATTTTCAAGACCGTTCGTCCTGGGGTTTGTGATTGATAATTATATTAAATCAATAGGTTAAATAATTATTCAGCAGTCTGGCGCTGCTTTTTTTGTTAAAATCGAACCACCGCCTCTATCATCGCGGCCATTGATTCCCAATTTGCCTGATTGAACTGTGTTTGGCCTATTCTGCCATCGGAGAAGTAGATCACGTCCTTGCCGGGGTCGGTAGTCCATTTGCGGTGCTCCAATGTGACATTGATTAGAAAGCTTCTGGCAATGGCGTAAGATCCACCCAGTGATACCGTATAGCCACGGCCTTTTGCACTATGGGTGAAGCTCACTGGATGGGCGAATGTGTCGCGTAAGTTCCAGTTGGCTTCTGCGAAATAATCTACCCAGTGGTATTCCAGGCCGGCGATTACAGTCAGTTTTGGCCCGGCCTGCAGCCCGGCATCCATGCCTAGCCAGGGGCCTTTCCATTCGGCGTTGTATGTAGAGTTCAGTCCAGAAAAGGCACCTGTGGGTGGCCATGTCTGGTAGCCGTCGGTCATGACCAAATTTTGTTGGTGAAATGAATAGCCCGCCAATGGGGTGAGATGAATAAATTTTCCGACTGATTTATCGAATAGCCGGAAGGTGTGTCCCATCCCCAGGCTTGCATCACGCACATCCCCGCCCGCCTTGTTGTTGGAGCGGGAGAACTCCAGAGTGCGGTTGTCTCCGAGATAATCCGAGTCCTGGTTCCTGCCTGTGACGATCTTGCCGTAGCTTGCCGCCCCACGTACAACCCAGTCGTTCTTATAGGTCATTTTGCCACCCGCCCGTAGTTGGGCAATGTCCAGGTTATCCCAGCTAAGTTCGGACAGAATGTTAGGGTTCGTTCCCGCTGATGTGCCCGCAATATTCCAATTGAGCCTGTCTTGACGGTAACCCGTGCCCAGTGAACCTTCCATCTGCAGGTTGGGGGATGCGTGTACGACGGCGGGTAACGCAGCAGCGAGCACTAAAAGCAACGCGTATCGCAAATTTTGTCTCATGGTTTTCGCTTGTGTTTTGGGCAGGCAGGCTGCGAATGCGATAATGCAGCCCGCTCTACCGTCGTAAATTTTCATGGTGCTCTTCCTGACAGGCTGCTTTCGATTCTTCCTGCTAAAAACATCGGACATTCTGCCGATAGCTTTAGTAAGAGATGAAAAAAGGAGGCATTTATGGAACCCCTGGTGATACACCCAACCGCTACAGCGCAGTGGCAAGCTCTGGTTCTTGAGGCTGAGTCTGCCGCGCATCGTCGGCTTGATGAGGAGACGGAAAGCTATCTGGTCTTTCTGCTGATGCGCTTTACGAGTGAGGCGGGGGTGGCGAACAAAGTTCTTGCGATGGACTATTTGAGTGCCATGAATGAGATGGGCCGTGTCCGGCAAGGAAGGTTGCGAGAGGTTGGTGACCTGTGTCTGATCCATGCCGGTCTGTTTCCTTTGCAGGCAGAGCGCCGCCGCGTTGCGGTGAGCTATTTCGTTGATCTTGGGCGCAGCGCCTATTTGCAGCTTGCCGGGTATTTGCATAATAGCGCGGCGGATACCTACGTTCACCTTGCGCAGGATTTTATAGTATTGATGGATGTACTGCAGAGCATGCGCACCCTTGGCGGTAATAGTGCCTCGCTTTTTAGCCCCTTGACCGCGTACGACCTGTGGAATGACACGGGTGCCAGCCATATTTACCGGACAGTATACGATGGCGCCAGCGCATTGCCAGTGAAGACGGGCGCGCGTGGAGAAAAACAAAAGTCGCATTAATCTCATCAAAACCCTTGCCAGCGGTACTTTCCAGAGGTAATCTTCGCCGATCCGGGCGTTCTGTTGATGGCGGCCCGTAATTTTTTATCAGTCGGTAGTACACTTCTAAGTCTTGATATAAAAAGTCGCAATAGGGTGCACCAGAATGGTGCTTTTTTATTTTTTTGCACATTAATGGTGCGTTCGGCTGGTCGCTTTTAGCCGTTGCGGTTTTTAACCTGCTGAAATAGCGAGTTAATTTTTTATGGCATGTTTTGTGCTGATTCCGACCTAGATTTGTTCGAAAACTAAACCCAGATTGCCCTTTGGAGGGGAGTTTAAATGTCCGCAGAAACAGTTCTCAAAATGATCAAAGACAACGAAGTGAAATTCGTTGATTTCCGTTTCACCGATACCCGTGGCAAAGAGCAGCACGTCTCCGTGCCGGCGTCCACCCTTGATGCCGATGCCTTCAGCGAAGGCAAAATGTTTGATGGATCTTCCATTGCCGGCTGGAAGGGCATTGAAGAATCCGACATGATTCTGATGCCCGATGCCGACACCGCAGAGATCG
>CAMTYI010000062.1:0-2930 GCA_947085925.1 uncultured Gammaproteobacteria bacterium | reverse complement strand
TTCTCTCTGCCCGCACTCGTTGGTCAGCAATGGAATGAGCACGTGATGCGACGCGCTATCCTTTACCCATTCACCGAAAAACGAATGCGCTTCTCGGGTTGCCTAACGTAAAGTTGAGGGGCGCGCCGCTTTTGGCGCGTCCCTCTCGAACGCCATGTTAGCTTGCGCCTGATTTAAAGAGAACGCTGTTGGCACGGCGTATGAATACCCAATGCCATATCCAGAAACCGATGGCAACTAAACCCGCGGCCGAGCCGATCTGATTGGGAATAAGCGAGACCACCTGTGCGGCACACCAGCCTAGCCCTGAAATCATTCCGAACGACTTGAAGGTAGCGAGCGCTGGATTGACGGCCGCCTCGGCTTTCAGCGACTTGGCTACATTGAATACGATGAAAAAGTCTTCGATGAAATTGAATGGTAGAAGAAACATGAACCATACGCTGTTGGGCTTGGCTTTTCTCGACGCCGGTGAAACCAGCTTGAGAGACCTGATGAGGTCTAGGGCGTAGAAAAGGACCAGCAGCAAGAACACTACAATGGCGACCACTGACCCAACTGGGCCGAAAATCTTCAGCTCACCAAGGATGCCCCCAGGAACATCCGGACGCAAGAAAGGATACGCAAGACCGATTCCAATCGGGATGCTGAGTATGACTTTGAGTAGAGTGAGCGCGGATATTCTCAATGCAAGCTAACGTTAAATTAAGGGGCACGCCAACGATGAAGCCAGAACAACGCCCACGCGCTGATGCAACCCGTGAACCCAAAAATGCCTCGCCAAGGCGTGTCCCCTTGAATGCAATGTTATGCGCCCAACGTTTTATAGAACAGCACACGGTCTCCATCTCTCCCGTCGTAATTTTCTGCCACAGGAATACCCGCAATGTCTTTTTGGCTCGGCTCCATAGAGAAACCCAGTCGGAGGTGAAACGAAACCGACCCTTTGTTACTTGGCGATGTAACGCAACGGACTACATTGCGGCCAAATTTCTTTGCTGCATCAAAGAACCGCTCATAGAGCGCGCCACCTAAACCTTTCTTTCGGAACTCAGGATGCACACCTGCAAAGTGAATGTAAGCTTCGTTACTGAAACTCTGTGAAACGAAGCCGACGAGAAAGCCTACGATATTTCCATCACGCTCAGCCACGAAACTGGTTTGCCGAAAGTGAACGAAGAAAAGCTTTGGCAGCATATCAGCCATGTTTCGGCCACCCCACCAGCCGTTAACTACGGAGATAATGGACGGATAGTCGGACGGCTCTACATGGCGTATTTGAATATCTTTCACTGCGTCACCTTTGGCGCATAACGTTAAATTAAGGGGCACGCCAACAAGGAGGCCAAAACAACGCCCCAACGTTGATGAAACCCGTGAACCTAAAAATGCCTCGCCAAGGCGTGTCCCCTTGAATGCAATGTTAGGCTTGGCCTGCTCTGAGCACTATGTTAGTACCAAGGCGCTCGCGAAAAAAGCCCCGCCAGCGCCTTGCGCTTGACGCCACCCGTACAAAAACTGGCCAAGGAGAGTGAACCAATAGGTTGCGCGACACTTCCCAAGGAACGACTCGCCACGGGGCGTGAGTGAGATTTTTCCGTGACCGCTGCTCTTTCCAACTAGCCGCACTCCTTGGCCAGCAATGGAATGAACACATGCAGCAATGGCCACCTCCGCACTGAAATGTAACCGCTCCTTCAATAGCGCCTAACGTTAAATTAAGGGGCGCGCCAACCATGAAGCCAGAATAACGCCCCTGCGCTGATGGAGCCCGTGAACCTAAAAATGCCTCGCCAAGGCGTGCCCCCTTGAATGCAATGTTAGGCCGGGGAAGACGCTGCACAAGACGCAACCACACGCAAAAAAACCCTTGAACGCAACATTAACCGACGGATGTGACCCGCCCCGGCTTGCGTCGCGCCGTAGGCGTGGGGCAAACGGAAAGGGCTACAGCGTGAAATCTCTCCGCAACCCCTGCTGTGCCCTCTGGCAGCACCCCATGACGGGGAAAGAATTATGCTCAGTGAGCAACAGAGTGAAGGCCACTGGCAACCACTGCGCTTTCTCTCTGCCCGCACTTTTTGGTCAGCAATGAAATGAGCACCTGACGCAACGCACTATCCTTTACCGCTGCACCAAAAAACGAATGTGCTTCTCGGGTTGCCTAACGTAAAGCTAAGCGGCGGCGCAGCCGTCCGCTTGAGCGCCGGGTTATGCCGCAGCTTCGCTTGGAAGCGTCCAACCGGGAAACACCAAGACGCCGGGATGGCATTTAAGCGCCGTGGCCAGCATTTTTGCCCGCTCAACACCTAACCGGACACGATCATTTTCAATGGCCGAAATAGTGGCTTGGGAAATTCCAGTAAGCTGGGCGAGTTGATTCTGACTCAACTCCTGGAGATCGCGAAGAATACGCACCGACTCACCAACCGAGACGGTAATGCGTTGTTTGGCTGGGCGATAGTCTTTCATTTTATGGTCTCCGATAATCGTGTGCGGTTATGGACGCGACCTGAAACAGAAGATCTTCTGCAACAATGCGATAGATCACGCGCCACTGAAGCCCAACCCTGGAAGAGCGGTAGCCACGCCACTCACCGGAAAGAGCTTCATCATGAAACCCTTTGATCAGGCGGAGTCCGGGTGGGCCAGATATTGTGGCGATGTCTTTCCATTTCTCATATCGCTTGAGAATATCTTTCGGGATTGCTTTAACCTGTTTTTCGATCCGACGATGCTCTTCTATGCTCCACATGCCATATTATGGCTATATCTATTATGGCATGTCAATACCGTAAGTCGCTATTGCGGCATAACGTTAAATTAAGGGGCACGCCAACGATGAAGCCAGAACAACGCCCCTGCGTTGATGAAACACATGACCTAAAAATGCCTCGCCAAGGCGTGTCCCCTTGAATGCAATGTTAGGT
>CAMTYI010000061.1:0-8307 GCA_947085925.1 uncultured Gammaproteobacteria bacterium | reverse complement strand
GGATATGGGCGAGATACATGCGCCGCTTGAGCGTGCCGAGGTAGTGCATGCGAGCTACGATTTCCTGGCCGGGATAGCAGCCTTTTTTAAAGCTGACGCCGTTAATCAGGTGCAGGTTGACCATCTGCGGCACAAAGGCTTCGCTGGTGGCGGTGTAGACGGTGGGAATACCGGCGCGAATGTCGAGCAAATCCCATACGCCTGCACCCACCGGGATGGCGTGGGCACCGAGTTTGTTCCAAACATCCTTGGCGGCTGCAAATTCTCCAATAATCTCAAAGCGTGGCTGCGCGCCGGGGAGGCGTATCACGGTCAGTCTGTTGCTGTACACAGCATCGTCAATGTTTTCCGGCAAGCTGCCCAGTATGTCTTTTAATTCAGTTGCGCCGTGCGGGCTGGCAATGCCGATGTGCACCAGCGTGTCGCTGGCATCTTCCAACGTGACCTTGGCGCGCAATACAAACATGCGCAAGCGCTTGAGGATAGCGTCAATGAGTTCGCGTGGCATGCGCAAGTAATAAGTATCATCGTGCATGAAAATGCGAAAACAGGCCAGAATCCGCCCCTTTGGGTTGCAATAGGCGCTCATCTGGCTGTGCTGCTGCGACACCTCACGCACATCGTTGCTGAATTGATTCTGAAGAAAGGTGGCGGCATCCGGCCCACGGACGGCGATCAGCCCGGTGTGGGCCAGATCGGCAATAACGGCGCCGGTTGACAACGTCTGTAGCTCCCGCGAGGGATTACCGAAATGGCGCGCACCGCCAGCCTCGATAACAGCGCCAGCGGTTTCGATAAGGTTTTTCCATTCTGCGTGCATCTATTCAGCGGCCTCTAAATTGCATGTTACAAAGATAGCTAATAACCCGTTTCTGCATAATACTGGACGGATGCCTCAAGTGATATAAACTACTGTCCGATGATAAATAAAATGGCTAAAAATATAAAACGCCCCATCTTCATGGATCTGCTGCGCATACGCATGCCCGTGGTCGCCGTTCTTTCCTTCGCTCACCGTGTTACGGGGGTGATGCTGTGCCTGCTGATCCCGCTTCTGATCTATCTGCTGGATCTGTCGTTACGCGATGCGCAGGGTTATGCCGAAGCGCTGACAATCCTGGCGTCGCCCCCTGTCAAATTCATGGCAGTGATTTTGTTGTGGGGATTTTCTCATCACTTGTTGGCGGGCATCCGCTTTTTATTGATTGATGCCGATATAGGTGTCGAGCGTGACAGTGCGCGCCGCAGTGCATGGATCATCAACATTGGTGGCTTGATTGTGCCGATTATTGCTCTGGTGGTGCTGCTATGATCTGGCGCGCCTCCGGTTTCCGCGCCTGGCTGTTGCAGCGTTTGAGCGCGGTTTACATGGCGCTCTTCATCAGCATGTTTGTATTGCATCTGGTGCTGGATGCGCCAAGCTCCTATCAGGAGTGGCGAGACTGGATGGCGCTGCCCTTCATTGCCGTGACAACCAGTCTATTTTTTGCCGCGCTGCTGATCCACGCTTGGGTGGGCTTGCGTGACGTGATTATGGATTATGTACACCCGCTGGGGGTGCGCTTTGTGCTGCTGGCACTGGTGGCGGCAGGTCTGTTGGCAATGGGGTTGTGGGTGCTGCGTATTCTGATGATGGGAGGGGCTGCGTGAGCCAGATTAAAACTAGCATACCAAGCCGCAAATTCGATGTGCTGGTGATCGGCGCGGGCGGTGGCGGGCTGCGCGCGGCCTTGCAGTTGGCGCAGGATGAGGCCAACGTGGCGGTGGTGTCCAAGGTGTTTCCGACGCGCTCGCACACCGTCGCCGCGCAGGGCGGCATGAACGCCGCGTTGGCCAATGTGTCGCCGGACAACTGGCACTGGCACATGTACGACACCGTCAAGGGTGGCGACTTTCTTGGTGACCAGGACGCCATCGAATACATGTGCCGCGCCGCGCCGCGTCTGGTGATCGAGCTTGAGCATATCGGCGTGCCGTTTTCGAGGCTGGATAACGGCAAGATCTATCAGCGCGCTTTCGGCGGCCAGAGCCAGAATTTCGGTGGCGATCAGGCGGCGCGCACCTGTGCTGCGGCGGACCGCACCGGTCATGCCATCCTGCATGCGTTGTATCAGCAAAACATCCGCGCCAAGACCCATTTTTTCGACGAATACTTCGCCATTGATCTGCTCAAGGATGACGAGGGTTACATTCTTGGCGCGCTGGTGCTGGAGATCGAAACCGGCGAGCCGCTGGTGATCCAGGCCAAGACCACGCTACTTGCGACCGGTGGGGCAGGGCAGTTATTCCGCACCAACACCAACGCCCGTATCAACACCGGCGACGGCATGGCGATGGCGCTGCGCGCTGGCATCCCGCTGCAAGACATGGAGTTCTTCCAGTTTCATCCCACCGGCATTGCCGGCAAGGGCATGTTGATCACGGAAGCCGCGCGCGGCGAAGGTGGTTACCTTGTGAATGGCGAGGGCGAACGCTTCATGGAGCGCTACGCCCCTCACGCCAAGGATCTGGCGAGCCGCGATGTCGTGAGCCGCGCCATTGCTACCGAGGTGCGCGAAGGCCGGGGCTGCGGCCCCAACAAGGATTTTATACTGCTAAAGGTCGATCACCTCGGCGAGGATGTGGTACGCAAGCGCCTGCCAGGCATACGCGATATGGTGCAAACCTTTTTGCATATCGACCCCATTAACACCGCCATACCCGTATTTCCCACGGCGCACTACACCATGGGCGGCATTCCTACCAACCGCTTTGGGCAAGTCGTTGCGCCACAACACCAGGGCGCGGAAGAGCCAGTGCCCGGACTCTATGCCGTCGGTGAATGCGCCTGCGTCTCGGTGCATGGCGCCAATCGCCTGGGTGGCAATTCGTTGCTGGACATCGTGGTGTTTGGCCGTGCGGCGGGCAATCACATCAGTGAATATCTGCGCGAAAATCGCTACAGCCGCCCACCGGCAGCGAACAGCGTGGATCAGGCGCTGGAGCGTCTCGTGCGTTGGGACCGGCGCGGCGATGGCGAGACGGTGGATGTGCTACGCAATGATCTCAAGCGTGCCATGGAGCATTACTGCGGCGTGTTCCGCACGGAGGATGTATTGCGTGAGGGGCTGGAGAAGGTGCGGGAGATTGAGGCGCGCTTGCAGAATGTCTGTCTCAAGGATCACAGCAAGGTCTTCAATACCGCGCGCATCGAAGCTTTGGAACTGGAGAATCTGGTGGACATCGCGCTCGCTACGGTGAGCTGCGCCTTGGCGCGCAAGGAGAGCCGCGGTGCCCACTCCCGCATCGACTATCCCGAACGTGACGATGTTAAATGGCTGAAACACAGCCTGTATTCCAAACAGAGCCGTCAGATTGATTACAAGCCGGTGCGGATGAAACCGCTGACCGTGGAGAGTTTCCCACCCAAGCCGAGGGTGTATTGATATGCGCTTCTCCATTTATCGCTACAACCCTGAAACAGACGCCGTGCCCCGCATGCAGGACATTGATTTACCGGACGTGGATATTGCCCCCGGCATGATGCTGCTCGACGCGCTACGCCTGATCAAGGCCAACGACGAAAGCCTGTCCTTCCGTCACTCCTGCGGCGAGGGCGTGTGCGGTTCGGATGCCATGAACATCAATGGCCGCAACGGGCTGGCCTGCATCACACCGCTTGCCAGCCTCAAGCAACCGATTGAGATCAGACCCGTGCCCGGCATGCCCGTGATCCGCGATCTGGTGGTTGATATGAGCCAGTTTTACCACCAATACCGTGCCATCCAGCCCTATCTCATTGTTCATGATCCCGAGCCTGAAGTTGAGTATCTGCAAACCCCCGAACAGCGCGACGAACTCGACGGTTTGTATGAGTGTATTCTGTGTGGCTGCTGCTCCACCGCCTGCCCCTCGTTCTGGTGGAATCCGGATAAATTCCGTGGCCCGGCCGCGCTATTGCAAGCCTACCGCTTTCTCGCCGATAGCCGCGACCAGGCCACGGCCGAACGTCTGGAAGCGCTGGAAGGCCCGTATCGACTGTTCCGTTGCCACACCGTCATGAACTGTGTCGATGTCTGCCCCAAGGGGTTAAATCCCACCAAGGCCATCGGGAAAATCAAGAAACTAATGTTGAAGCATTTAATCTAAATGGAGAATGCAGAACGTGCGCGATTGTACTGGCAATGCCGCCGTGGCATGCTGGAGCTGGATCTCCTGCTGCAAGCGTTCCTTGATGGGCAGTTTGACACCCTGAATGCACCGGAACAGCAGGCATTTTCTGATCTGCTCGGTTATCCTGACACCGTTTTACTTGAATATATGCTGGGACGAATGATCCCCACTGATAAGGCCATTGCTGATGTCGTCGCTAAAATCCGCCGCCCCGTTACAAGTTGATTTACGTTATTCCCCCCGGCTTGCCGGGCTGGTGCTGCTCGCCCACGGCGGCGCGCTGGCCTTGATCCCGCCGCTTGCCTTGCCTGTATGGGAAATGCTGTTGTTGGCGGGCGTCATTCTCGCCAGCTTGACGTATGCCCTCAACACCCACGCCTTGTTGCGTGACAAGCGCGCTATCCTCCGCTTGGTGTGGGACTGCAACGATGACTGGAAACTCCACACCGCCGGTGGCAAAGAAATTGTTGCACGCCTGTTGCCCGGCAGTTATGTGCATCCATTGCTGGTAGTGCTCAACTTTGAAGTGGATCGTGCCGATATACAAGAACGCATACCGCTATGGGATCGCCGCCGTTCCGTAGTGCTCGCGCCGGACAGCAGCGACGCCATGACGCTCAGGCGTTTGCGCGCGCGTCTGCACATCTTTTCACCGAAAAACAAAAAGTGAAAAGATGTGGGTCGCGGTCAAATCCAACTTTTTAAGGAGATCTGCTCGATGAATAAAATTCTGATTGGCGCTGCCGCGATGGCTATGGTTGCTTCGTTTAGTGTCTCCACCGTGGTGAGTGCCGGTGATAAAGAGGCTGAAGCTGCGGGTATAGTGACTGTTGAGCATGACGGGCATGACGCCAAAGGTCACGATAAACATGCCGAAAAAAACAAGATGGATAAGCATGCTGCCAAAGCCGAAGGCAAAAAAGAACGCAAAAAAGAGGATGATACCCCTAAGTAACCAGGTGATTACGGCCCCTTATGCCGTTCCCACCATTCTAAATGTACAGATGTGTGTGAACGACGACTTAATGGCGCTACACTGCCAAGCCCTATAATTATTGTGGTACCATCAATGCCGATGGTGAACGGAATGTTTCTTG
This sequence comes from uncultured Gammaproteobacteria bacterium, assembly GCA_947085925.1. Classification (GTDB taxonomy): domain Bacteria; phylum Pseudomonadota; class Gammaproteobacteria; family Ga007554; genus LNEJ01. The sequence continues at coordinate 3,058 of CAMTYI010000061.1, read as the reverse complement.
CCCAAACCACCAGATGTCAGGTATGTCATTAATTTAGCGAGGATTGCGAAATGAATAAAGTTTTAATTGGTGCTGCGGCGATTGCGATTACCACCTTGTTCGGCTTCTCTGCCGTGGCCAATGCCGACGACAAGGCCGCTGCCCCAGCGGCGCCGGTTGCTGAACACAAGGACATGAAAAAGCACGCAGAGATGGGCAAGCACCATGCTAAGGAAACCAAAGCTCAAGAAAAGAAAGAAGAGAAGAAGGAAGAAATGAAAGAAATGAAGAAGTAATTCGGAAAAAAATGCCGAAATAATTAATACATTTACTTCCTATTTGGAAAGCGCCCCCAGTATTGCAGGCGCTTTTTTTTAGCCCTGATGCTCAACTCCATATGCGAAAGCCTCAATGGCTTTTGCAATAGCAGATCGGGCAGGTCGCCAATCACATGGAAGGCGACAGATAAGCCGATAGTTTGATCGTGATTCCGAATGCGATGGCAAGCCCCTCTCCTGCCGCAACCAAAAATTCAACGTACCAATTCCGCCTCCACCTCGTCGCGCCTTGCCTTGCCCGCCAGCACCTCAATCAGCGTAAGCGCAAAATCCATTGCCGTACCCGGCCCGCGCGAGGTGATTACCTTGCCGTCCTGTACTACGGCATCCGTGTTCAACTCCACATCCTGCAGATTCATTTTGCTGAGCACACCGGGAAAACTGGTGGCTCGCTTGCCATGCAGTAAACCGGCGTGTGCCAAGACCAGCGGTGCGGCGCAGATGGCGGCGGTGTATTTGCCTTTATCGGTCATGTGCCTGAGCAGGGTGTGGATGCGTGGATTGGCATTGAGGTTGTTGCTGCCGGGTTGTCCACCGGGCAGCGCCACCATGTCAAAGTCCAGTTGTAATGCGTGATGGAGCGTGGTGTCGGGAATCAGCACGGTGCCACGGCTGCCGCGAACGGGGCTATCATCGAGTCCTGCGCTAACAACTTGTATACCGGCGCGACGCAGTAGGTCAATGATTGTGACGGCTTCGAGTTCTTCGCAGCCTGACGCGAGTGGGACGAGGACGTTTGGCATAGAGGTTTCCCAAGGGTGCTTCGCTGGTTAATGCGCAGGCGCAAGGCCCATTTCCAAATCAATAGTGGAATCGTAGGGTGCGTCCTACGCACCAATGATTGTGGTGCTACATTTTAGTAAATGTTAATTTAGATATCGACGGCCACGCAAACAGATATCTTCAGGAGATCCCACAATATACCAATAGTGCAGTGGCAGATATCCTGCCGGGGTGCGCAGTGTTAAAATACGCCATTATTCAAATTCACCTGAGAGACACCCATGCTCCGACTGCGCGGCACCGTTGCCCTTTCCCCGTTCCGCCTCGAAAAATTGATGGCCGCCGCACGCGAGTGCGTGCCCGGCATTGCCGATATTCACACCGAATATGTCCATTTCGCCGATCTGGAAAGGACGCTGGCACCCGCCGAACTCGATCTGCTGGCGAAGATTCTCGATTATGACCCGCTACGCGAGACGACCCTGCCGCAGGGGGAGCTGATGCTGGTTGTGCCGCGCTTGGGTACGCTCTCACCCTGGTCGAGCAAGGCCATCGATATTGTCCATAATTGCGGATTGCAATCGGTGCGGCGCATAGAGCGCGGCATTACCTATTATTTTACCAAGGCCGATAATGCGGCCTTGAGCTTCGGTGAGCGTGCGGCGCTGGAGGCCTTGATTCATGACCGGATGATCGAAACCGTGCTGACCAATATGGACGATGCCGAGGGCCTGTTTTTGCAGGCCCAGCCTGCGCCGCTGGTTACGGTGGATGTGCTGGGAGGCGGCAGGGAGGCCTTGGTTGCGGCGGATCGCACGATGGGTCTGGCGCTGAGCGCTGACGAGATTGATTACCTGCTGGAGAGCTTTACGGCGCTGCGGCGTAATCCTAGTGATGTCGATCTGATGATGTTCGCGCAGGCCAACTCCGAGCATTGCCGCCACAAGATTTTCAACGCAGACTGGGCCATCGACGGCCACCCGCAGGCGCATAGCCTGTTCGCCATGATCCGCAACACCGCCAGGCAAAGCCCTGAAGGTTTGCTGTCAGTCTACAAGGACAACTCCTCGGTCATTGAGGGCCACGCCACCACCCGTTTCTTCCCCGATCACGCGACACGCGAATACACATCCCTGCATGAAGATGCCCACATCCTCATGAAGGTGGAAACACACAACCATCCCACTGCGATTTCTCCTTTCCCCGGTGCGGCCACCGGCTCGGGCGGGGAGATCCGCGACGAGGGTGCGACCGGGCGTGGCTCCAAGCCCAAGGCAGGTCTGAGCGGCTTCTCGGTTTCGAATCTGCGCCTGCCGGGCGCGGTACAACCTTGGGAAACTGATCACGGCAAGCCTGCCCGCATCGCTTCGGCGCTGGATATCATGATCGAAGGTCCGCTCGGGGCGGCGGCATTCAACAATGAATTCGGCCGCCCTAATCTGTGCGGCTATTTCCGCACCTATGAAGAGCGTGTGCCCGGCTCGCAGGGGGAGGAATTGCGCGGCTATCACAAGCCGATCATGATCGCCGGCGGCGTCGGCTCGATTCGCCCCGGTCATGTCGAGAAGGATGTGATCCCGGTGGGTGCGCAACTCGTGGTGCTGGGCGGGCCGGCGATGCTGATCGGCCTGGGTGGCAGCGCGGCTTCTTCGGTGGCCAGTGGAGAGAGCACGGAAGCGCTGGATTTTGCCTCTGTGCAGCGTGGCAATCCTGAAATGGAGCGGCGCTGCCAGGAAGTTATTGACCGTTGCTGGCAGATGGGCGATGCCAACCCCATCGTTTCAATCCACGATGTCGGTGCGGGCGGGCTGTCCAACGCCCTGCCTGAACTGGTGAACGAAAGTGGCCGTGGCGCGCGTGTCGAGCTGCGCGCCATCCCCAATGACGACCCCGGCATGTCGCCGATGCAGATCTGGTGCAACGAGGCGCAGGAGCGTTATGTGCTGGCGATACAGCCCGAGCATCTTGATTTGTTCCAGGCAATCTGCGAGCGCGAACGCTGCCCCTATGCCGTGATT
>CAMTYI010000060.1:0-4279 GCA_947085925.1 uncultured Gammaproteobacteria bacterium | reverse complement strand
TGGGTTTACCTATAACATGAATTATGGGTTGACTTATGACAATAATAGCAATTTGAGCAAAACAGCGCCATTCTATGAGTATATATCAAACCTTTCGCTGAATATGACCTACCGCTATAAGTTGAGCAGGAATTTTAGAAGTGGCGTGACGGTTAGTCCTGCTTACATGCTGTACCATTATTCGCAGTCGGATTTTACAAGGATAGATATTGGCCCGTTTGTTACTTGGGGACCGAGCAACAGGAATGTGACGCTGGGCGGGACACGCAGTGACATCTCAGGCTTGCTCACTGAGCAAAGAGTAAGTATCGGGAACCACGTTTATACTGATACTTTATGGCGTTTTGAAATGCCCTCTGTGTTGGGGAAATTAGCAGCGCCCGAGGAAAGAAAAAATGCGCCTTCCTTGGTGAGGCTTAATTTGTCTTACAGGGATTTTTTGAGTCAGGCCAGTAGTTTATTTAATTCCGTGACGTACTCGGCAGGGTTGTCTTTCAATCAGGGCATGGGGCTTGGGCGGTCTATTTTACTGAGCTATGATTATAGCCTTAACCGTAATACGCGGCCGGAGGGGCATGACTACGCCTACCAAGGTCATAGTGTGCTGTTGCGTTTTGAGAAGTCACTTTCAGCAAAATTATCGGCTAATGCGGCGTATAACCTCGCAGTTAACTTTTACACCAATCCCGACTCGGTTACCAATTTCCAGCAACGCCGAACCAATGTGTTTAATTCCCTGTCCTTGGGTTTGAACTATGAAATCAACGATAAGCTGAGAGCCTTCGCCAGTTATTCATTTCAGAACAACGATTCGAATCTTCCTGTAGGACTCGTTCTGAGGGCGACGGATATCATAGGCGTGCAAAGCAGAGCCTTGGGAGATTACTCAAAATCTCTCATTTCAGTTGGGGCGACCTTGTTTTTTTAGTAATTCCTCACTCCCGCAGAGAATTGAACGCGCTCACTGCCCAGGCGAGCGTGCCTCCCGCAAAAACCAGTAATACTAATAAACCCTTCGAATATACGCCGAAGTCGGGTGTTCCAATTAATACCGCCCGCACTGCTTCTACCGCGTAATTGATGGGGTTGACGGCGGCAACATAGCCGATCCAATCGGGCATGAAATTTTCCGGCATGAGCGCGGTGGAGAAGAACATCAGCGGCAGGGTCATCAGGTTGCCTATCATGACCAGCGGTTCTTCGCGTTGCAGCAGGATGGCGAAGCCATTGGACAGTGCGGCGAACCCTACCCCCAGTAGAAAGATGATCAGCATGGCCATGCTGATATACAGTGGGTTGATGCTGGTGGCTGCGCCTATCGCAAGGGATACGGCGAGGATGATCAGTGTTTGGGCGAGCACCTGGACCGCCGAGTGCAGTACCCTGCTGAGAACAATGGCGGTGCGCGATACCGGCGCTACGAGCATTTTGTCGATGGTGCCCGCTGTGATCTCTCTTAACAGGCTGACGCCAGACCATGACGATCCGAACAGGACGGTCATGATGAGTACGCCAGGGACAAAGAAATCAACATAGCTGTTGGCCGGAAAGCCGGGGAGCTGAGAGATGTTTTTGAAAAGTTGGCCGAAGATCACCAGCCAGATCAGCGGTTGAATAAGCGTGAAGAGTGACCACCAAGGCATCCTGATGGTGATCCTCATGTATTTGCCAAATAAGTACCATGTATCCGCGAGCACGATGTTTATCCTGATGTGTGATGGTGGAATGGATGTAGCGTAATAAACAAGGAAGGCTGTTAGCCTTTTTTGCCGGGGTCTTGGGGTTCCCCTGTTTTACTTGATGGCGCGCCACCCCACTGATTGGTGTTATCGGCAGGCCATGGGGCCTGCCCTTTGTTGCGCCACCAGTCTTCCATTTCTTCTTTGGTCCACGTTTGTGCTGGTTGCGCAGGGGGCGGTGTGGTTTCCTCGTTGGCCGAAGGCGGGATTTCAGGTGCTCCTTGAGCGCCGCTGGGTTGGCCCTGGTTCTGCCACCATGCTTCCATTTCTTCTTTTGTCCAGGCTTGTGCCGGGTTCATGGGCCGTACTGCAGGCGGCGTGATTTTCTGGCGGGGTGGAGGGGTGTTTTCAGGGAATCCCTGTCTACCGTTGGATTGACCCTGACTCTTCCACCATCCTTCCATTTCTTCCTTGGTCCAGGTTTGTGCTGGATTTGTGGGTTGCTCGACCGCCGCCACATCACTTTGTTCGGCATTGTCTGGGGCGCTATCGGAGGAGGTTTCGCTGGATTGGCCCTTGTTTTGCCACCAGTCAGCCATCTCTTCCTTGGTCCAGGCCTGTGCTGGGGATGAAGTGGCTGTTTCTGGTGTTTCCGTGCCTTTGGGGCTGGCGTCATCGCCGTTGGCGTCTTCCTGACCGCCGCCCCATTTCTTCTGCCAGTTGCCGCCCCCGCCTTTGCCTGCCCACTGCATCCACCATTCCTGCCCGGTGTCCTCCTTGGTTTCTTCCAGGCTGCTGCCGGTGTATTTCAGGAATACATCGTCCAGTGTCGGGCGGGAGAGGGACAAGGTCTTGATATTGACGCCTTGCTGTGACGCAATAAGGGCGATGTGCGGCACGCTTGCCGCGCCGTTTTCAACATAAATGTGCAGTTTGTTGCCTTGCCACACGGTATCCTTGATTTCTGGCTGGTTTTTCAAGGTGTGAGCGAAGGCGCCCACTTGTGCGTCATTCTGTTCGAAGGTCAACTGCACGGAATCGCCGTGGATGCCGGTTTTCAGTTCTTCCGGCGTGCCGGTGATGCGTATCTTGCCTGCATTGATAATGGCAACCTGATGAGAAAGTTTGTCCGCCTCTTCCAGGTAGTGGGTGGTCAATAAAATGGTGAGGCCCAGTTCGCGATTCAGTTTTTCAATATAGGCCCACAGGTTTTTGCGGCTCTTGATGTCCAGCCCTAGCGTTGGCTCATCAAGGAACACGACTTTGGGGCGGTGGATCAGCGCGGTGGCGATATCGAGCTTTCTGCGCATGCCGCCGGAATAGGTGGCGACCAATTGGTCCAGGCTGTCCTTTAGCTCAAAATAGGCCGCAAGCTCTTCGACCCGTGCCTGGATGTCGGCTTTTTTCATTCTGTAGAGATGGCCTTGCAGGACAAGGTTCTCGCGCCCGGTGAGAAAGTAGTCGATACCGGTCTGCTGCGCGACGACACCGATGGACTCGCGGACTTTTTCGGGGTTTTTGTCAACGTCATAGCCCGCTACCTGCACGTTTCCGGCGTCAAAGCCGGAGAGCGTTGAGCAGATGCGGATGGTGGTGGTTTTTCCTGCGCCATTCGGGCCGAGCAGGGCGAAGATCTCCCCTTCTTTCACATGGAGATCCAGTCCATCCACGGCTTTGTTGCCGGAAGGGAATATCTTGGTTAAACCGCTTGCCTGTATCATAGGAGGTTCTTCATGGTTCCGGGAGAGGCGTGCCAGGATGTTTCTCTGGTATTTTCAAGCCATTAAACCTGAAAAGTATATATGATCTTGATGGATGATTGCGAAAGATTTGCGTGATCGTTGGGTAGAGCGAGTGGGTGAAATAGGAAAAGCGGATGCGTGTAGTCGGTATTGAAACTTCGTGCGACGAAACGGGTGTTGCCATATACGATTCAGTACATGGCCTCTTGGCGCATGCGCTATACAGCCAGGTTGCGCTGCATGCGGAATACGGCGGGGTGGTGCCAGAGCTGGCCTCGCGCGACCATGTGCGTAAGCTGTTGCCCTTGTTGCGCCAGGTAATGACCCAGGCGGACATGTGCCCAGATGATGTCGGTGGGGTTGCCTATACCGCAGGCCCTGGGCTGGCCGGTGCGCTGTTGGTGGGGGCGGCGGTGGGGCGTGGCCTGGCGTGGGCGTGGGGGGTGCCTGCGGTGGCCGTACATCACATGGAGGGGCATTTGCTCGCGCCGATGCTGGAGGATAATCCCCCGGAGTTTCCGTTTGTTGCCCTGTTGGTGTCGGGCGGCCATACCCAACTGGTGCGCGTGGATGGCGTGGGACGTTACACCATACTTGGCGAGTCGCTGGATGACGCTGCCGGTGAGGCTTTTGATAAGACCGCCAAGCTGCTGGGGCTGGGGTATCCGGGCGGTCCGGCCCTGGCGCATCTGGCTCAATCGGGTGATCCCGCGCGTTTTCATTTTCCGCGCCCCATGACTAATCGACCTGGCCTGGATTTCAGCTTCAGTGGTCTCAAAACCTTCGCCGTCAATACTATGCAAGCGCAGGGTGGCAGATCGGAAGAGCGTCGTGTAGGGAAAGAGTGTAGTGCCACTG
>CAMTYI010000059.1:0-25718 GCA_947085925.1 uncultured Gammaproteobacteria bacterium | reverse complement strand
TGGCAGGAAAGCGAAGCTGGCTTGGGGTAGAATTATCCATGGGCGGTCTCGTTTTGCTTCATCCGAAGCGTTCTTGGCGGAACACCAATTATATCAATTGGTTAAACGAGATTCGCCCTTTTTTATGAAAAATTCGGGCTATATCAATAGTGGAATCGTAGGGTGCGTCCCACGCACCAATGATTATTTAACCGGCAGACTGCTAAACACGCCCCTCTCTATCACCAATAGACTGGTATTATAATCTCTAGATTTACATACAGACTGGCAAGCCTCTCAGCCGCAACCCGGAAGTTACATATATGGCCCAATACATCTATACCATGAATCGCGTCGGCAAGGTCGTGCCGCCCAAACGCGAAATTCTCAAGGACATCTCCCTGTCGTTCTTCCCTGGCGCCAAGATCGGCGTGCTGGGCCTGAACGGCTCGGGAAAATCCACCCTGCTGCGCATCATGGCGGGCGTCGATAAAGAGCACCTGGGCGAGGCGCGCCCCCAGCCCGGCATCCGCATCGGCTATCTGTCGCAAGAACCGCAGCTCAATCCCGCCAAGGATGTGCGCGGCAATGTGGAAGAGGCCATACAGCCCGTCAAGGACGCGCTTGACCGGCTGAACGCGGTCTATGCCGCCTACGCCGAGCCAGAGGCCGACTTCGACGCGCTGGCCAAGGAACAGGCCGAGCTGGAGGCGCTCATTCAAGTCGCCGATGGCCACAACCTGGACCGCACACTCGAAGTGGCCGCCGATGCACTGCGCCTGCCACCGTGGGATGCCGATGTCACCAAGCTGTCCGGCGGTGAGCGGCGCCGTGTCGCCCTGTGCAAGCTGCTGCTATCATCCCCCGACATGCTGCTGCTCGACGAGCCTACCAACCACCTGGACGCCGAATCAGTGGCCTGGCTGGAGCGTTTTCTCCAGGAATACCCCGGCACCGTGGTCGCCATCACCCACGACCGTTACTTCCTCGATAACGTCGCGGGCTGGATACTGGAGCTCGACCGCGGCCATGGCATACCGTGGGAGGGCAATTATTCCTCTTGGCTGGAGCAGAAAGAAAAGCGCCTGGAGATTGAAGAGAAGCAGGAATCTTCCCGCCAGCGCGCCATGAAAGACGAGCTGGAATGGGTGCGCAGCAATGCCAAGGGACGCCACGCCAAGAGCAAGGCACGCCTGGCCCGTTACGAGGAAATGGCCTCGCAGGAATACCAGAAACGCAACGAAACCAAGGAGCTGTATATCCCGCCAGGGCCGCGCCTGGGTGATCTGGTAATAGAGGCCAAGGAACTGCGCAAGGCCTTTGGTGACCGCTTGCTCATCGACAACCTCAGCTTCAACCTGCCGCGCGGCGGCATCGTCGGCATTATCGGCCCCAACGGCGCCGGTAAGACCACCCTGTTCCGCATGATGACCGGCCAGGAAAAGCCCGACGCGGGTGAACTGCGTATCGGCGACACCGTGCAGTTGGCCTATGTGGATCAGTCACGCGACACACTCAATGGCAGCAAGACCGCCTGGGAAGAGATCTCGGACGGGCTGGACGTGATCACTGTCGGCAAATTCGAGATGCCGTCGCGCGCCTATCTGGGACGCTTCAATTTCAAAGGCACCGACCAGCAAAAACTGGTCAAGGATCTCTCCGGCGGCGAGCGCAACCGCATCCATCTTGCCAAACTGCTGAAAAGCGGCGGCAATGTGCTGCTGCTCGATGAGCCGACCAACGACCTCGACGTGGAAACCTTGCGCGCCCTGGAAGATGCGCTGCTGGAATTCCCCGGCTGCGCCGTGGTCATCTCCCATGACCGCTGGTTCCTGGACCGCGTCGCCACCCACATCCTCGCCTTCGAGGGCGACAGTCAGGCCGTGTGGTTCGAGGGCAACTATGCCGATTACGAGGCCGACAGACACCGCCGTCTCGGCATCGCCGCCGACCAGCCACAGCGCATCAAGTATAAAAAACTGACGGGATAATTCATTCACCAACTGGGGTTTTCAGCGTGAAACAGTGGCTGACAGGCTCCCTGTTGTTGATGTGCGCATCCGCCCCATTCGCCGCGCAGGGACGCGCAGGAACGGTCGCCGCGCCGTTACCCTCGAAATCCCATGCGGCGGTTTTTATGTACAATCATTTCGGTGTATCAAAGTACCCCGACACCAACGTGCGCCTGGAGCAATTCGATGCGCACCTGGATTATCTGGCGCAGGCCGGGTATCAGGTGTGGTCGCTGGAGCGGGTTGTCGAGTATCTGCGCACCGCCAAGCCGATCCCGGACAAAACGGTGGTCATCACCATCGACGACGGACCGATTTCCACCTACACGCAGGCCTATCCGCGCCTGCGCAAGCGTGGCTGGCCGTTCACCGTGTTCATCTATACCGATGCGATAGATCAGCGCCTGCCCGCCTATATCACCTGGGATCAAATGCGCGAAATGCAAAAGCACGGCGGCAGTTTCGCCAATCAATCGACCCGGCACGATCACATGATCCGCAAACGCAAAGGAGAAAGTGTGGGGGCTTGGGAGGTGCGGATGCGCGCGGACATCACTCATGCGCAGCGGCGCATCGAAAAGGAACTCGGCACGGCACCCATGCTCTTTTCCTATCCCTATGGCGAGTACAACACGGCCCTTGCAGAGATCGTGAAAGACCTCGGCTATGCGGGCATCGGGGAGCAGTCAGGGCCAGTGGGCGCATATTCCGATCTGCGCGTGCTACCGCGCTATCCGGTCTCCGAGACTCACGCAAACATCAAGGAATTCCGCACCAAGGCGGCGAGTCTGGCATTACCGGTAAGCCAGGCAGAACCGTGGGATCCGGCATTAGGCGCGGATGGCAGGCCCCGCATGGTGGTGACGCTCGCACCAAGCGATGCGCGCCTGGAGAAGCTCGCCTGTTTTGTCAGCGGACAGGGCGAAGCAAAGGTAGAATGGATCGATAAAGAGGCGCGTCGCTTTGCAGTGCGCGCGGCACGCCCGTTAGGCGCGGGGCGCAGCCGCTACAACTGCTCGGCGCCGGCCAGGGAGCCTGGCCGGCATTACTGGTTCAGCCATCTTTGGATTGGCGGCGCTTCCCTGAAGCAGTCACCAGCTCAGCAGCATCAGCCAACTTCAGATCAGGGCGCAGATCAACATGGCGCAACAAGGTAGTGAGCCGGTTGTTACGGATAATAGTGCGGATATCATCTATGTAATCCTGCCCGCGCACCGAATAACTCATCAGCCCTGCCGCGAGCGGCATCGGATCGAGGAATGAAGCGGTCACCCGCATACGCTCACGCAAACGCCACAGTTCACTATAGACGCGGCTGGTGTTGAGATTGTTCACGTAGGCACGCACCGACTCTCTCACGGTGGGAAAAGTGCGCATCGCGTGAGTCAACCCTTCCGGGCGGGCCGTCGGCACCATTCCCTTGCTTGCATTCGAAGTGACATGACCAAACAGGTTATTGCCCTGCTGCGCGAAGCGCGACATGCCCCAGCCGCTTTCGCTGGCGGCCTGGGCCAATGCCAGCGAGGTTGGCACCACATCGAGCCGTTGCAGAAGCTGATCGCGTACTGCTTTGTGTTCAAGCGAACCACGGATACGGTAACGCGTCAGACGCTCGTCCAGCCATTCACGCCGGGGTGTGCCCGCCTCGGGCACGCCATTCGCCAGCAAGTGCAGGGCGTAATCGCGTTCCTGGCGAACATGGTCGTTTTCCGCCAACACAATCGGTAAAAGAGTACGGAAGAAAAGCGACTTTTTCTGGCGTGAATCGCCAACACGATCCAAATCCGCAGGGAATGCCTCAACAGCGATGCGCGGCACAGTCTTGCCCGCCTGCGGCGGCCAAGTGTAATCAAGTGAATCGAACAGGCGTTCAAGTTCAGCGGCACTGGACACCTTGACTTTATGCAACTCGATCCGTGATGGCTGAGCCATCTGGGGCGTTGCATCCGCGCCTGATGCAGGAGGCTGGGCGACCTGGACAGGATATTTCGTGCCCGAATCATTCCACTGCGAGAGCCAGATCGCGGTTGCGATCAGCATGGCTGCCGTAACAGCCGGAAAGAACATTGAACCAGTGCTGAAAAACGGACGAGTATCCCGCTTCATACTGTTTACCTCTCAAAAAACCCTTCGGATGCGGTATGGGGTGTACCGCTAAAAAATCGTGTGCAAAAACACGCCGATTTTCGGAGAAAAGACAAAATCGCGTTTCGTCTTTTCGATCTGAAAAGCCTCAATTATGCGGCTTTTCAGAGGTTCCCCGGATAAAACCATATCAAACCTATGGGGCCTCCTTGCAGGCTATAGGGTCGCATTGTACCGGAAAAGGGGGGCGACGGGAACCCTCGCTGGGGATTTGAGGTTTTTGCTGGATTAAGTTGGTCGGGTAAAAGCATCGTAGGGTGCGTCCTGCGCACCACAATCATTGGTGCGTAGGACGCACCCTACATAGTTTTCTACGGCATTCCCTGCAATTCCTTAGGCAAGGAAAACACCACATTTTCAGGACGCCCGGCATTTTCACGTACATCCCGCGCGCCCAGCGTCTTGAGGCGGGCGATTACCTGTTGTACCAAAACCTCCGGCGCGGAAGCGCCCGCCGTGACGCCTATGCTGTTTTTGCCCTCCAGCCATTCAGGCTGGATCTCATCAGCGGTGTCTATGAGATAAGCGGCCACACCCATTCTGTCGGCAATCTCACGCAAACGGTTGGAGTTTGAACTGGTGGGCGAGCCTACCACCAGCACGATATCGCTTTTCTGGACGAGATCTTTCACGGCATCCTGACGATTCTGCGTTGCATAGCAAATATCGTCCTTGCGCGGGCCGATGATATTGGGGAAGCACTCGCGCAGGGCGGCAATAATCTGGGCGGCATCATCCACAGACAGTGTGGTCTGGGTGACGAAAGCCAATGCGTCAGGATTGCCAACAACAAGCCTGGAGACATCATCCGGGGTTTCCACCAGATACATACGGCCCTGGCCCTGCCATTGCCCGAGCGTACCCTCGACTTCAGGGTGGCCTGCGTGGCCGATCATGATGATTTCGCGGCCCGCATCCAGATGACGCACCACTTCAATATGCACCTTGGTGACCAAGGGACAGGTGGCATCGAATACCTTCAATCCGCGCCCCTCCGCTTCCTCGCGCACCGCCTTCGATACACCATGGGCGCTAAAAATGACGGTAGCATCATCCGGCACCTGGTCCAGCTCATCGACAAACACCGCGCCCTTGCTGCGAAGATCGTCCACGACAAATTTGTTATGTACCACCTCGTGACGCACATAAATGGGCGCCCCGAACACCTCGAGCGCACGCTCGACGATATCAATGGCGCGGTCGACGCCAGCGCAAAAACCACGGGGATTGGCGAGTATGATTTCCATAGTTTTGAAATCCGGTTGGGAAAAGCTGAATTCTACCGGAGCGGCCATGAAATCCCAAACCTATCGGGCATAAAAGCTTAATTGTCGGGTCCGGCGCTGCGCGCCTTGACCCGACCTACGTGACGACATTACTCGGCAACCGCCGCCTCTTCCTGCAAGACACCCCTGACACGCGCATATTCTACGGCAATCTCCTCAACACGTTGCGCCGCCCCATCGAACATTCCATTGCGACTGGAGTGTTCCAGTGCCTTGCATAAACCCGACAACACCATTGCGCCCAGATTGCCGCTACTCCCCTTCAGGCCATGCGCCTCACGTACCAATGCCGCCACATCCCCCTCCACCACAGCGGCACGCATCGCTTCAAGCCTTGGAGACACGCTATCCAGAAACGCAGCAATCAATTCTGGAAATGCGGCGCCCATCAAGCCACGCAGATTAGCCAGAACCTTGCCGTCTAAAGATGGCAATCGTTGTGCATCCATCGCGCACGGCGTAACTTCGGTATCTGTGTCGGCCTCGGCAACTGCTCCCTGCGTTGCTCTACCTCCTGCATCCATGCAGTCGTCGGCAACTGCTCCCTGCGTTGCTCTACCTCCTGCATCCATGCAGTCGTCAGAATATTTCCTTTGCCGCAGGCGCTCCGGCAACCAGCGCTCCAGAGTTTTGCGCAGCGCATCAATCTTGACGGGCTTCGCCAGATAATCATCCATGCCTGCATCCAGGCATTTTTCACTGTCACCCGTCATGGCATTGGCCGTCATCGCGACGATGGGAAGATGCCGCTCATTGCTCTGTTGCGCACGGATCATGGCCGTGGCCTGGAATCCATCCATCTCAGGCATCTGAATGTCCATAAAGACAAGATCATAATTCCGCCGGGATACCGCAGCCACAGTCTCTTTGCCGTTGCTTGCCACGTCCGCTTCATAGCCCAGCTTGCGCAGCATTCCCAGTGCCACTTTCTGGTTCACGATATTGTCTTCAGCCACCAGGATGCGGGCGCGCGCAACAGGATTTGGCACGGACAAACGGCCACTGCTCTCCGCTTCCTCAGCATTCTGACCAACCGTCGGCGCTGCGGTAAGGCAATCATAAAAATAGGAAGATCTGACGGGCTTGGACAACACACCTGCAATACCCGCCTGCTGCATCGCCTCGATATCCGCGCGCCTGTTATAAGGCATCAGCAATATCATCCGAATCGACCCAACGGCAGGATCCGCCTTAATCGCGTGGGGCAACACCCAGCCGGACATTTCCGGCATGAGCATATCCAGAATAACGCTGTCGTAAGGCTCGCCCCGTGCCGCCGCAGCGCGCAACAGAGGCAACACCTCGCCGACATTTTTGGCAGAGGCGGCGCGCCCTCCCCACGCATCAATCTCGTGACATAAAACTGAACGGTATGGCGGATTTTCATCCGTAACAAGCACCCGCATCCCTTTTAAGTCATAGAGCGCGCGCGCTACCGGCTCGGCACCCTCCTGCTGTTTTTCCATTTGCGCGGTAAACCAAAAGGTGCTTCCTGCTCCTGGCTCGCTATTGACACCGATCTCGCCACCCATCAATTCCACCAACTGCTTCGATATGGCGAGACCCAAACCGGTGCCTCCATATTTGCGCGTGATGGAACCATCCGCCTGTGTAAAAGGCTGAAACAGGCGGCGGCGCGCCTCGGATGTTATACCGACCCCGGTATCGGAAACCTCAAAACGCAATTGCACCGTATCACCCTGCGAACCGGCAAGACTGACGCGCACCATGATTTCTCCCCATTCTGTAAATTTGATGGCGTTTCCGATTAAATTCGAGAGGATCTGGCGCAGGCGAGTCGGATCACCGTGCAATGCGGCTGGCACATCCACCGGAACAAAGGAAATCAGTTGCAAGCCTTTGCCATAGGCACGCGCGGCGAACAGTTGCACAACCTCTTCGACCACCTGGTCCAGGTTGAACGCGACGCTCTCCATGCGCATTTTTCCTGCCTCGATCTTTGAAAAATCGAGAATATCGTTAATGATGGCAAGCAATGACTCGGCGGAGCTATTTACAATCTCGGCGAAATCACGTTGATCCACCGTCAATTCAGTATCCAGCAACATTTGTGTCATGCCCAGCACGCCGTTCATCGGTGTGCGAATTTCATGGCTCATATTGGCGAGAAACTCCGACTTGAGCCGGGTGGCCTCCAGGGCCATGTCACGCGCCTGTTTCAACTCCAGCTCTATCTGCTTGCGCTCCGTAATGTCGCGCACGATGCCGACAAACAAACGCTTATTGCCCAGGCGCATCTCGCTGACGCCAATTTCCATGGGGAAAACAGTGCCGTCCTTGCGTTGTCCGTTAAGTTCACGCCCGACGCCAATGACCTTGGCAACCCCTGTCGTCAAATAAGTTGAAATGTATCCCTGATGACCTGCACGATAGGATGTCGGCACCAGTCGGGCGATATTTTCGCCGATGAGTTCCTGGCGTGCATAACCAAATATTTTCTCTATGGAAGGATTCAATAATTCAACAAGGCCTGCTTCATCGATAATGATAATGCCGTCAATCACATTATTGATGATGGCGCGCAAGCGATCTTCACTCTCCGCCAGCGTCTGCTGCATCCGCTCGCGCTCTTCCACTTCCACTTCCAGCTTTCTTTTCTGTTGGCGCAGAATCAAGTCATGTTCTGCCAACGCCGCCATCATGGTATTGAATGCGTGGGACATTTGAGTGATTTCGCGTGGCCCCTCCACTGCGGATCGCACCGTCGGCCCGCCCTCCTCCGCGTGCTCCATCAGATCCGCCAGATCCTTGAGCGGCTTGGTCATGCGCGTGATAATAAATTGCAGCAGAAAAAGCAGAATGCCCACCATCGCCAGCGAAGCAACACTATTTCTCACCAGAATATTGGTTTGCAACGTATTCAAGCTGTCTTTGCTCATTACCACATGCACATAGCCCAACAATTCGCGCACGGATGTTTTTCTGGCAAAGGGTGAATCACCTTCGGCGGAAGCGGGGTTTGTGTATACCGGAGCCAGGAAGTGCCACTGCTGCCCGGTCTCATGTGCCAGCACAGCAGTGTTATCCTTACCTGTCCACTGGGAGGGTACAACCCAATCCGCAACTTTCCCTTTATTGAGAAGCACAACACCGTTCTGTTCATAAACCGACACATGAACGATATCAGGGAATGCCAGCGTTGCGTCGGCGGGCATTTGGGCATTTTCTTCCGCACCGTACAACAGGGCAAGCTCGCTTTGCCTTGCGAAATTGCCGGTAATCTGCATGCCCTGCTGGATCAGATTGTCGCGGATATCCCGGCTTGCCTGCCAGGAAGTCACCACTGAGGATACCAAGGCAAGGCCGGCGACACCCACGGTAAACGCAATCGACAACTGGCGGCGAAAACCCATGCTCCGGGGAAACAGCCGTGCGATTGATTGATCAATCCATTTTAGAAGCAGAGTCATAAACCGTGTATCAATATTAAGATTTTATGTTACGTAGCGTCCACGAAAAACACGAAAAAATTTCACCCTAAAAAACTCAGTTATCCACGAAATTCACGAAAAACACGAAAATATAAAAATTCATATCGCTATATTTTACTTATTACACATCTGGTGAATTTCTGAAGTAATCCATCTTTTTTTATTTCGTGAATTTCGTGTTTTTCGTGGAAAAAAGAGGTTTTTAAGTTCATAGCACAATGCGTTCGACCGTTGCTTTCGGATAGCAACCAAAATTGACCAGCAAACCCAGGCGCATTTCTGTTGCTTTCAGGTAGTTCAATACCTGTGCCTTATGCGTTCCGGTTGTGACAGAAAGCGCTTTAAGTTCAACAATAATGGATTCATGGCAAATAAAATCAGGGATATAGGTTTGCTGCAACGTCTCCCCCTTGTAGAAAAGCTTCAGCTCCTGGTGTACGACAAAGGGAACACCGCGTTTTGATAACTCCTTTTCCAGGCATTCTTGATAGACAGCCTCAAGAAAGCCACAGCCCATTTCCCGATACACGTCAAACACAGCACCTTGTATCTGATAACACTCTTCTCTGTGCCAAACTTCCCCACCCATTTTTTTCGTGTCTTTCGTGGACGGTGCTGTAACGTCAGCTAAGACTATGGAAATGTCAGATCAAAACCGCGCTGTTGCTGAATGCGCACATCGAGGTTTAAATGTTCGGCGGTGCGCAGATTTACTGCCATCAGTAAATCCTGCAATGGACCCACCATTGCACTGCGGCCTTTTACCGGATTCATGGCCATGGATGCCAGGCTGCGCCCCATCATGTAATTATCGGGATACAAGGCAAACAGCGCGCCGCGTTTGACGTGTGAGGCGCTGTTGGAAAACACAACCACGTTGCGCTCCCATGCCTCTTGCAACACCATCGGCAAAACTGTCCTTTCATCCAGACCCTCGTTGTCCGGGGGTAGCCACAGTGCATCAGCAACACCGCGCGCCGTGCCAAGCACATCGCGGTAAAGACGCGCTGAGGCGCGGATATCACGCGCCTCATGCACTATCAACTCCAGTCCCTGATTTCGTGCCGCCTCACGGGCAAGACCAATCAGCCAGGCATTGGCATCCGGGTTCAATATCAGATGAACGCGTTTAACCTGCGGCGACAGTTGCCGCAACCGGGCAAAAAGAAGGGCAGGATCTGGAACAAGGCTGATACCGGAAAATCCACTGGGAGTGGATTCCGGCGTTATCATCAGCGCACCGATGACAGCGGGCTTGTCCACCCTCAATACCTTTACCATCTCCATGCCGCGCCGGCCCAACCCGATAATCACGCCCCCATTCTGCTTAACCAAGCGCTGCCGCACATCATCCACATCAAAGCCATCGGACACCGGATAACTGTTGACGCGGTTTTTGGCTTCATCGGTTATACCCGCGACTATCTGCTCCAGCACGCCACGGTAAGGCGGCTGAACATCGGGATAAAGAACGGTTACCGGAGGCATCTGTTCCGCCACGGCGGCGGTCAAAAGGCAGAAATTGAAAAACACCGCCCCTACCCAAAACAGGCAACGGATAAGAGAATGTGTTTTTATTGTATTTTTCAAAGTAACCATCGTAACGGAAAGGGCTCATATTCTTACGATTCAAACGCAACAACCGTACCAGCAAAAGTGCACCCTGTTCACATGCTGTAGCGCACCTCAAGATAGATAGTCCGCCCCGGCAGAGGCAGGTCGTAGCGGATGAAGCCCGACGCGGGGCTAGGCTCGCGTGCATCGGCGTTCAGTAAGTTGTGCGCCAGCAGCGCCACATCCCAGTTGCGCACGATCTCCTTGCGCCGTAGCGTCACGTTTACCAGGGTGTAATCGGGCACGGAGGGGCGGCTGTCACCCACCGCACGCACACGGTCCATGATGTGTTTAACCTGCGTGTTTAATTGCCAGCCCGGCAAAAAACGCCAGTCCGCCTGGGCATAGATCTGCTGGCCCGGCGCGCTGGGGACAACCCGATCCGTGAGCTTGTCCGTGGAGCGTTGCCAGGCGTAATTGGCCTTCACGTCTACACTGCGGCCTGCGGCCCAGCGCAACTCCCACTCCAGCCCGTGGCCGTCCTGCCCGCCTCTATTGACTGCCGGGGCGCCAGGGACGAAACGAATGATGTCTTTCATCTCATAACGGAACACATTGAAGCGCGTGGTGACATCGCCCGTGGCCTGATAATCAAAAGCCAGCTCCACTGTGTCGATAGCCTCCGGCTTGAGGCTGGGGTTACCCAACGCCACGGGATTGTTGATGTTATAGAGCTCGGCGAAGGCCGGGGCGCGGAACGCGCGACCATAGAGCAGCTTCGTGGTCAGGTTGTAACGCGTCTGCCACACCAGCGCCAGGCGCGGGTTGGTGGTGGAGCCGAAATCGGAGTAATGGTCATAGCGCAGCCCGGCGGTAAGATTCCAATCCCGGGCGAAGGACCACTCGTCCTGCGCCAGCACGTGCAACACTTGCCGACTGTGCGGGCGGATGAACACCAGACTGGGATCATTGCTGACATCGATGACCGGCCCGATCGGATTGAAACCGGCATCAAAATTCTTCGATTCACGCACCTTGTACAATTCACCGTTGTTGAAGCCGCCGCCGAGGCGGATGCGGTGCCGGGCAATGCCGGTGTACACGCCCGCAGCGGACAGGCGGGCCTGGCGTTCGTAGACATCGGGATTGCCGGTCATGCCAGCGGGGAAGGTATTGTTGAAGGCGCCGGGCGGGAACAGCATCGCATTGGTTTTCACGCTGACATCGAAATAACTCAGTTGCGCGGTAACATCCCAGTTGTCACTGAAGCCCTGCTTGTCATACGTCACATCGGCATTGATCCTGTCGCTGTCACCCCGCCCCTGCGGGTCCAGCGCCTGGGCAACGCCGACCCCCGTGCCAATGTCGCGCCGCCCCTGGTAGCCCAGGCGCAGCCGCCAGTCGTTGCGCGAAAGGTCCAGCCGCGCCTCCACGGCATCGCGCCGGGCATTGACCGGGCCGGGCGCGAGCGAGGCGCGCGTGCCGAACTGTGTATCGTAAAAACTCTGCGCATCGGCGTCGATGGTGCGTTTCTGGCCGTCGGTGGCGCGCCATTCCAAAGACAACGCCGCATCGAAACCACCCCAGCGCCCGCCGTGCAGCAGCCATGCCTCACGTGTGTTGAAAGAACCAATGCGCGCGCCGATCTCGGTGCCGCGGATGTCCGCCGCCGTTTTGGTAACGATATTGATGGTGCCGGCAAAGGCATCCGCGCCGTACAACGCCGACCCTGGGCCACGGATCACCTCAATGCGCGCGATGTTGTTCACCGCCATGCCACCCCAGCCCTGGCCACGGTTGCCAACATATAGATTCGTTACCGGGATGCCATTGATCAGCACCAGCATCTGCGGATTGTAGTCCGAAACGATGCCGCGCATGATATAAACAGGATTCAATCCGGCAGGGCTGTAGGACGCATGCAGCCCCGGCACCGCCGCCAGCGCCTGATCCAGATCGACAGCACCCATCGCCCGGATGTCATCAGCGGTAATCACCGTAGCGATGGAAGGCGCGCGGCTCAGTGACTGGCGGCGGCCGGTGGCCAGGGTAACCATTTCTTCGCCGCCATAGGCTCGCGCCAGATCCTCTTCGTCCGTCGTCGAAGCCGCAGAGACGCCATTACTCGCCAACGCCAACGCCGCACACAGCCCACCCACTGCAATAGTCACCCACCAGTTCATCCTGATCACTCCCATGCCCGCCGCGCCGCACCCTCATAGGCGATGCGCCCGCAGCTCAACGGAAAAAATGCCCCTTCCGCCTGTTCATTCGCATCCCTAAAGCAGGGTGCCATCCCTGCCGAAAAACCCGGCGTCACAAACAGGTGATACTCTCCAGGCGTTAGTCCCATGTCGGCGGCCAACGCCGCGTCCAGCCCGGTGATGTTCATGTGCAGCCGCCAGCGCCCAGCCAGCAACAGCGCTTCCACCTCGAAGGCCAGGCGCGCGCAGCGGCCTTGGTCGAAACCCAGTTCTCTGGCCAGCCGCATCATGTGCGGAATGCGCTCGTCCTCCCGAGCGATGGGCCGGCCATAGCCGTAGATACCACGAAATAGCTCCATCTCGCGCGCGACGATGCCGCTCAAGGTCTGGCCCTCGTCCAGCATTTTTTTTGCCCGCCAGAAAAAATCGACAGCCCGCGTGTTGGGGCGGTGGCCATAAATACTCGCCTCAGACACGGCAACCGCCGCCCCCAGCGCCAGCGTCGCCGTGCTGCGCGCCGTGCCGGCCAGTGCCGCAACCCGGTTGTTCCACAGCCGTGGCTCCGGAAAGCTGGTATTGGTCCAGATTGCATTGAGCATTTTCAGTTGTTTCTCGTCGAAACGCCGTCCGGTAATGCCGTAGAGATACAACGCCATCCAGTCCATGTCCGCCAGGTCCACGTGCAGATCCTGGCCACGGTAAACCACCCGCTCGCCGGGAAACCACTTGCCCATCCGCGTCACCCAGCGGTCTTCACATTCCAGCAGTTTTTCAGGCCCGCGCATTGTGTGTGCTCCTGTCATTATTGAACCTATTGCGGTATTCATTAGTCCTGTTGGGTCCGCCCCTCACGGGGCTTGACCCAACCTACCATCTTGAAAGCTTCATCCAGCCTCATGTAGGTCGGGTCAAGGCGCGCAGCGCCGGACCCGACAATTCATCTACACCGACGCAACCCTCGGCCCCGGGTCATCGAGCAACTCAATACCATCATGAAAAAACGGAAAATTGCGCCAGCCATTGATTCTGTCGGGTCCGCCCCTCGCGGAGCTTGACCCAACCTACCGTCTTGAAAGTTTCATCCAACCTCATGTAGGTCGGGTCAAGGCGCGTAGCGCCGGACCCGACAATTCATCTACACCGGCGCAACCCTCGGCCCCGGGTCATCAAGCAACTCAATACCATCATGAAAAAACGGAAAATTGCGCCAGCCATATTTTTCCTGCTCCAAGGCATGCACCGCCGCCCCCGGCAAGCGTAGCAACAGATAAAGCATCTCGCCCTGCTGCGGCGTCAATCCTAGATCGGTCAACGCCGCCGCAGCCACGCCCGTCATTGCCAACGGACATTCCACCGCCTGTTCCAACGCCGTGCGATTTTGCGCCAGCCACGCGAGCGCACCATTCGGATAGCACTGCACTAGATACTCCAGCGTCTGGCGCACCGGCGTGGCACAGCTCGCCCCGTGCGGATCGAACCCCGGCGGGTGCTCCATCGGCAGCCAGATGTCTGCACGCTCTTCCTGTGGCGGATTGACCAGCCGTTCACGCCACGCCGTCAAATCCTGCCCACACGTCAACCAGCAGTCCATGGCAATCGCCACCTCATGCGCACCGCCCAATTGCCCCGCGCCCACTCCCAGTGCCGCCATCAGGCAGGCGGCATAGGTAGAGCCGCCCACGCCACCGCACATCGCGGCATGAATGCTGTGATCGCGCGGGCCGGGGTTGGCCAGTGCGATAGCGAGTTTTTCCAGTAATTTTGCCTGTGCGGAAGTGGGGCGCTCCCGCTTGAACAACAGATAAAGATATTCGCTCCAGCTTGCCTTGGGCAGGATGTCGCCATACACATCGTAACCGCTGCAATAGCAGGCCTTGGCGGCGAAGGGATTATCTTCTTCGGGGATTTCTTCCCAGATTTTGCTGCGGATGGTTTCGGTTTTTTTGCCGGTCATTGTTTTTCCTTGAAATTGTTGGGCACGCCGCTTTGGAGCGAGACACCATTACCCCTAATAATTTCATATTTTCGATTCTGTTGGGTCCGCCCCTCGCGGGGCTTGACCCAACCTACATTTTCGGCCCGTCAGAAGAAATGTAGAATGTAGGATGGGTCAAGCATAGCGGACCCATCACCTCTTCCGCCCATGATCTGCATTCCGTTCGAGGAAATGCAGGACCAATACCGTCAAATCAAGATGTAGGTTGGGTCAAGCGTAGCGGACCCAACATTGTTCTATTCCACCACCAAATCCCTGATTGAATCAGGTTCTTTCGTGCCCCAATCCGGTGGATACCAACCCTTTTTCACCGAACGCGCGAATGTGCTATAGGGCCAATCAACCGGTGCGGCGACATAGCCATGCTTTACCGGATTGTAATGAACATAATCCATATGGCGGCGCCAGTCTTCCTCGCCGCGAATCAGGTGCTCCCAGAAGCGGCGCTGCCATAAGGCTTTTTCATCCTTGCTGCGCCTCGAAACATCTAACGCGCCTGCGTCTCCGGCATGCGCCCTGCTGAAGTAATGTTTGATTAATCGCCAGCGCGTCGAGAAATCATCGTCATTTTCCGGTAAGCGCCATATGCAATGAAGATGATCAGGCAAAACCACCATGCCATCGATCTCGAAAGGATAACGAGACCTAACATGAGAAAACGCTTTGCGTAATCGAGCGATATTCTCCGGCAACGTCAAAATGGGTCGCCGATGGTGCGTCACTACGGTGAAAAAATAACATCCACCTTTACTTCTTGCACGGCGATAATCCATGAAGTTTCATATGGGCACCTCTATAAATTCGCTGAAGCCGCGATGGCGGCGTTGGAAATGCGCTCAAAATGCTCATGTACTGCGTGTACACTGCGCTTTTTCGCGCATTTCCGCCTTGCCCTCGCGCCTTGATCGAATTTATAGAAGTACCCATATTTTATTTATCGTTTTTCGGAAAATGTGTTGGGTCCGCCGCTTCGCGGCTTGACCCAACCTACGTGTCAGAATGTAGGATGGGTCAAGCGTAGCGGACCCATCAACTCCTTCTTTCGACAACCTTACTCCAACCTCAATCTTCCTCATTTGATTCTGTTGGGTCCGCTACGCTTGACCCAACCTACATTTTTTTCATAGGCCAGGGCAAAGGGTTCAATCTTTCACCGTCCCCAGCGACTTCATCCGCATCCCCATGGGTGGGACTTCTTCCTGGTCGATATACACGTCCAGCAGGGTTGGCCCTGCGCTCTTGCAGATAGCAGCAATATCCAGCACCGCCATGTCAGCAGGCGAGCGAATAGTATGGGCGTCCGCGCCCATCGCGCGCGCCATGGCGGCGAAATCGACCCTGGGCAATTCAAAGCCCACCTGCTCCGCGCTTGCCAGCCGCTGGCCGTGCCTAACGGTGCCTAACGCCGCATCGTTGAGCACCACAAAAATAACCGGCAATTTTTCGGCAACGGCCACAGTAATTTCCTGGCCGTTCATTAAAAAGCTGCCATCGCCAGTAATACACACCACAGTGCGGCGTCTGTCACCCAGCGCGGTGCCGACCGCGGCCCCAATGGCCCAACCCATCGGGGTAAAACCCATATTGACCCTGAACGCCCCGCCACCAGGTGGACGCCCGCCGGTGATGCGACGGTCAAAGGGATGCAAGTAATGGATGGCCCAAATAAAACTACTCCCGGAATCGGCGAGGAAACGGGTGTCGGGCGGAAATAGCCGGGCGAGATCATACATTAGCCGCTGGGGCTTGATGGGCGCGGCATCGTCCAGGTATTTTGCCTCGTCTTCCAGCGCGAAATGGCGCGCAGGCAGGCGTGCGTCGTCAGACTGCCGCCGATCCAGTCCGCGCTCAGCCACCAGATGCAATATTGGCGCTCCCGCAGTATTAGCCATTCTTTCCATGCTGCGCCGTTCCAGATTACGCCTTTCCATATGCACGCCATCCTGCGCAGACGCGTCCAACCGCCCCTTTTCCGCATCAGGCGTGGAGAAGGTTGGGGTGAGGGGCGCCATCGGTTGCACGCTGCTGCGGTAACGTTCGAGCAATGCCCCAAACACCGTCAGTATCCTGCCTGCCACATGCAACCGCGCCATCGGCGAGCGCGAGAAATTTCTGGTCAAGGAGTCGATATGGATTAACTTGCCGTTGAGTATCACCTCGGCGTCCCATCCATTTGTAGCTATTTCGTCGAGATTTGTCCCGATAGCCAGCACCAGATCGACACGCGGATCCCGTAATGCCTCTATGGCGCTGGCATGGCCGGCGAAACCGAACACGCCCCTGAAGTTGGGATGATAGGGATTGACGAGCCCCTTGCCTTCGGGCGTGGCGACGATGCAGGCATCCTTCAGCATGGCGAATTCAACAATATTGCCGACCGCCTCACGGCACCCTTCACCCACCACCAGCACGATGCGCCTGGCCTGATTGATGGCGGCACACAGCTTTTCGAAGGCAGTGCGGTCCATTATGTCCGCCGGGCGCAACAGCTCTTGCAGTGAATAAGAAGGCACGGCACTGGGCAGCGGGCTGCGCAATATATCCAGGGGAATACTCAGATGGGCGGGGCCATGCGAGGTGCGGCAGGCCGTGACGATGGCATCAACGAGCTTGCCTTCCATCTGATCGACGTGTGAAATCAGAGAGGAATAACGTGTGCAATGCTGGAACATCGCCACAGTATTGACACCGCTGCACGATGAATCCTGCAGCGGCCCTTTACCGAAGGTGGCCGTCGGAGTTTGCGCGGTAATCACCAGCATGGGAATGTTGCACTGATACGCCGACGCCACACCGGTGATCAGATTAGTAGCGCCCGGCCCCGTCGTGGCGCAGCACACGCCCAGCCTGCCCGTTTCGCGTGCATAGCCTTCCGCCATGAAGGCTGCGCCGGTTTCATGGCGCGCGACAACAGGGCGCGGCCCGCCCCGCCGTGCGCTGCGCGCCAAGGCATTATATAAAGGCTCGATGGCCCCGCCCGGTACGCCGAAGACATACTCAACGCCAATCTGCGCCAGATAATTGACCAGCAAATCGCCCGCTTCTGCTACGGGCACAACTACTGTGGATGTATTCTCGATATCGGCGGGCAAGACAGAAGACATGGCTTTCTCCTTAGGTACATTGGCATGCAGTTTTTTTTGACACCATGACCATCAACGTCAAAATAGCGTCACTCCGCTGCCTGATGCAAGGAATATGCCCTGTGTTAATGCTTCCAGGAATAGACCGCCTCGGCAATATTGCCACTCCCGGAAAATTGAATGCTGTCGCACAGCTCCCGCACCAACCCGATACCACGCCCGCTGGCGACGGTGTTTTCATTCAGAACGAATGACTTCTTCTGGTAATCGAAACCAGGGCCGCTGTCTTCCAGCCTTATTACCAGCTTGCCACCTGCGTCATACGGGGCATGCGTAAGATCAATCCTGATCCGGCCTTGTTTCAATACCGCGAGTTCTCTCGCCCGCAACTGATAGTATTCCATGAAACCATACGGAGTTGCCTTGAGAGCAGAATCCAGACCCAGTAGCCCGTGGTCCAGCGCATTTGAAAAAAGCTCCGCGATTATCGTGTACAGATGTTCGCGGTGTCCGCGCAGCCCTTGAATCTCCATTAACATATGAACCACCAATGGCAACGGGTCGAAATTGCGCAGGGTGTCCGGCCCGAATTCCAGTGTTACATGCCATTCCATGGCTGAAACAGAGGACTGCATCACCCTTCCCTGTTCAGCAACATCAAAATGATGAGAAGCCAGCCCATCACAGCTGAGCTCCATCAAGGTAATATCATCGGAATGACTCTGATCTCCAATAAAGTCGAGCAATCCGTTGCGAATTCGATCAAACCGGTTTTCGGCACTCTTGTTACTCAACAGGAATTGTTCAAGGCGTGCTTGTCCGAACATCTCCCCATGTGGATTCCATGCCTCAATCACCCCGTCTGTGTACAAATAAATAGCATCTCCCTTGCCAAACCCGTTGCATTCCAGAGCGGTATCAAACTTATCATCACCCACCACGCCCAAAGGCAGGTGCTTTGATAGGAAACGCTGCTGAATATCCCCGCCATCCCCGAGCACCAAAACATCAGGCAAGCCACCATTCCAAACAGAGATTTGATGTTCAACAGGGTCCAGATCAAGAAGGCAGGCCGCGCAAAACAAGCCTGGAGGGAGAATCATCCTCAGCTTACGGTTGACTTCGGTTACAGTTTCGCCGATGGAAAAACCCTTGGCCGTCATACGGTAAAAAATATCCGCGACAGGAATAGCGCCAATCGCAGCGGACAATCCATGGCCCGTAAAATCTCCCAGCATCACCCGCATCCCACCCGAGGGCTTGCGCGCGGCAAGCAGAAAATCACCATTGAACAACGCCATGGGCGACAGCAGATAGTTTATGCAAGGCTCCCTGAGGCTGCTGGAGTGTATGATGTTGGCAAATACCTTCTGAGCAACCTCCTGCTCCTTCAGGATCCTGTCCTGGTGGTAAACCAGCTCATCCCGTTGCATCTTGATAGTGGAATGCAGTTTGCTGGCGCGGGCCAAAGCATCAATTTTTGCTTGAAGAATTACGCGGCTATAGGGTTTAGTGAGAAAGTCGTCCCCTCCACACTCCACACACTTGGCAAGCGCCCGCTCATCGTCCAGAGCCGTCAGGAATATCACGGGAACAAAACGCTCTCCAGCGCGTGCCTTGATCTGCCGCGTTGCCTCGTATCCATCCATGCCTGGCATCATGACATCCATCAAAACCATGTCAGGCTGTTCCCGCTCAAAAGCAGCCACCGCATCACTACCATCCCTGGCCATAATGGCATGGTGACCAGCGCTTGACAAAATCGCCTTGAGCAATAGCAGATTGCTGATCTCATCGTCAACAATCAAAATATTCAGCGAAATATCAGCCACAACATCCTTACTATTACTGAAAGATGGCATACATCAAAAACCTCTGGACGAACACTGCCTACGCATCAATCAATATTAAATAACTTATTGAAATTGGCTATCTCAAGGATTTTTTTGATCTCCCTGCTACTGTTAATTATCCTTATAGCGGATGCCTCCCCCCCGGTATGATCGCGCAACAACAACAGCATCCCAAGTGCAGAACTATCCATGTACTCGGTGCCCTTCATATCAATAACATACTTTTTTATGCTATCTTCCGCATGCTCATAGGCCTGACGAAATTCGTGGTGAATATTAAAGTCAAACCGTCCGATAACACTTATCGTGACAGTAGTGCCATCCGCTGATGTTTGTGCTGTCAATGCCATGTTGCATCTCCATTATCATAATAAAATACCAATTCATTACTTGAAGCTAGCAGCCAGTCGGACTTAGGTCGAATCTGCTGCAAAAGTGGGTGAGCGGTCCATTTTTCCGTTATTTTTCGTCAAATAGTGTCAACTATTTTCCTCAAAATAACGAAAAACTGTCCTCGCCCTCCCACTTTTTCGCTACGATCCCCTAAGTCCGACAGGCTGCTAGAAAAGCTCAATATCTCCAGAACTCATGGAGCTTTGGGCTACGGGATTATGTATTTTTTTATCTCCCTCCTTTCGCATATTGGAGATCTCAGACCTCATTCCTCTCACAAAGTGAATATATTCCATTGCCGTCTCTGTTTTTATTGCTAACGTTCTTTGTTCGGCGTCGCATATGAAGCTTTCAACATTATCGAGCCGAGCCATGATATAACCCATCAATTGTCCGGCGATATCCTCAAATTGCAACGCCCTTACCGCCAAATTGACATCCTCGTTAATTTTCTTGGCAACACCGCCAATATCACCCAATTTTTGCGACACGATCAGGTCCATCTCCCCAATCTCATGAAGCATGTCATTGACTCGCCCTTTGGCCGAAATGGCAATATTCATATCCCTTTCGGCCATTTCGCCAACAATATTACGCGCATCGCCAATACTTGACTTCATTTTTTGCGCCTGCAACCGTATCTGATCATTAAATCGGGTGGAGTGCTGAGACAGCTTGCGCACTTCCGATGCCACGACAGCAAATCCACGGCCTGCCTCACCCGCCCTGGCCGCCTCAATAGCCGCATTAAGGGCCAATAAATTGGTTTGGTCGGCTATCATTTTCACATCCGACAACAACGAAAATATCCCGTCCATCTCCTGCACTATATCGTCAATCCTGTAGACAGTCTTTACACTTTGCTTGCCGGTGTCCACCAGAATATCGACAAGATACTGCAACACAGAACCCGCCTCTCCAATAAAATCCTTGATATTTATACTCTTATTCTCACCTTCACCTGGCGTTCCAGAGGCATGTTCAATCAAAATACGTACCATTCCTTCCTGTTTCTGAGTTTCGTTATTCAGCCCATTAAAGCTATCGCTCAACTGAACAACTGCATCGCGCACCAAAGATCGTGACTTATCAAGGTCGCTTCGTATGCTCGCCACTTCGTCATGAATTAATAAATTCATTTCCTTCAACAATTGGCGCATTTCCTGATCCAGGCTTGTGCCCTTCAGGGTGCTTGTTCCCTTCAGGGCAGCAGAAACGTGGCTCTCATCGCTATTTTCACTAATGCTACTCGTGTTGAAAAACATCGAGAAGGAAGTCCACGCCCAGGCCAGAGAGGTTGCCAGAATAAGAAACAACGACCACCCTAAATCGGAAGACAGAAACTGTCCTCCCAGGGACAGTACGCTGACGAGAAGGGGCAGCCAGTACATTTTAATGAAATTAATCGGCATCCCCTGCGGCCCCTATTTAATTTATTTAACTACTGACAAAATCTTTGCGGCAACTTTTTCAAGGGGCAGTATGCTATCCACCCCTCCCATTTTTACAGCCTCACCAGGCATACCCCATACCACGCTGGTTTTTTCATCCTGCGCCATGGTGGGAGACCCGGCATCATGCATCTCCTTGAGTCCGCGCGCGCCGTCATCGCCCATGCCTGTAAGGATCACACCCACAGCATTGGGGCCAACATTCTGCGCTACGGATCGGAACATCACATCGACAGAAGGCCGATGGCGATTGACGGGAGGGCCATCATTAAGGCGGCACACATAGCGGGCACCATCACGCGCGACAAGCAAGTGGCGATTACCGGGGGCAATATAGGCGTGACCAGGAAGAATAATCTGTCCATCCTGAGCCTCGCACACCGTCATTGCCGAAACACTGTTCATGCGCTTGGCGAAAGGCGCGCTGAAGGCCTCGGGAATATGCTGGGTAATCACGGTGCCGGGAGAATCGGCGGGCATACGCATCAACACCTCCTTGATTGCCTCCGTTCCTCCTGTGGATGCGCCAATTGCGATAATACACTCAGTGGTCTTAAAGTGTTTATTCGGATTTTTCCCGGACAATATCGCATCCGCACTGAGTTTTGGCTGGACAGCCGCAGTGTGAGATAAAATTTTATCCAATGCCCTGACCTTCACGGCAGCGGCCATTTTGACTTTAGCGATGATCTCTTCCGTATAATCGGCAAGGGAATAGGCAAGATCCGCCTTTGGCTTGGATACAAAGTCGACGGCGCCCAGCTCCAGCGCCTGAAGTGTGATATCGGCTCCCTTTTCCGTCAAGGACGACACCATAACGACAGGTATGGGATGCAGCCGCATCAGATTACCAAGAAATGTCAGGCCATCCATGCGTGGCATTTCAACATCCAGCGTAAGAACATCGGGGTTAAGCTGTTTAATCTTTTCTCTTGCGACATAAGGATCCGATGCCGTAGCCACCACTTCTATGGCACGGTCAGAGTTAAGTATTTCCGTCAACATCTGCCGTACCAGCGCCGAATCATCGACGACCAATACGCGTATTTTGTTCGTTGCATTCATGGCGCTATCCCAGGAAATAATTCAAAAAAGATCGACCTCTCCCGATACGGGTTCCTTCTTCAATTGATCAACGTAGGCATTTTCACGCTCAGCAATGGTATTGTTATGCACAGCTTGCAACTTCTTGATCATAACCTTTCCAGTCATTGGGTAATAAAGCACCTTTCTTGGGTAAATATCGCCGGTATCTTCCCCCGCTAGCCTCAACCCTTCGACACGAATGTAATTCTTAACAAACTCTATATTGCGTCGACCCACATCCGTCGCATGGGCCAGAATTCTCCCTCCGCCAAATATTTTTACCTCCAGATTGCTACGGCTTCCCCCATGCTTGAGGATGGCATTTACAAGATGCTCCATGGCGTAATTTCCATACCGCGCAGACTCACTTACCACGCTATTTCCCCAACTATTTGCATCGCCACTCACATTGCCAGGCAACATAAAATGATTCATGCCTCCTATTCCGAATACTGTGTCCCTGATACAGGCCGAGATACATGACCCTAGCACCGTGGCGATCATTTCATTGCGTACCGTCACATAATATTCTCCAGGCAGAATCTTGGCTCCATAGGCATTCCGGGTGGGATCCCAGTAGTGGTTGATGCCCTCAAAACCGGGCAACACCTCCGGAATCTCACTCGAAACACCCTCAGCTTTCCTGACTCTCATACCACCCCTACTTAACCCTTGCATATATTGTTTTTCCAAGCAATTCGAAGCGATCCGTCACTCTATGCAACGATTCGGAATGCCCTATAAATAGATGCCCTGACATGTCAATCAGGTCGGCAAACCGGTCAAAAATCTTTTTTTGGGTTTCCTTGTCGAAATAGATAACGACATTTCTACAAAAAATGATGTCCAGTGGCCCATGAACCGGCCATTTCTCCATGAGGTTCAACTGCTGAAATGAGATCATGTCTCGCAATTCGGACGAAACCCGTACCACTCCCGAGTTATCTCCCTTCCCTTTCATAAACCATCGTGTCAAATAGCTCTGCTGCATTCCCTTGATTCTATCTTCGTTATAGATGCCTTGCTTGGCCGTAGCGAGCACATTGGAGTCAATATCGGTAGCCAGTATCTTGACATCCCAATCTCGCGGCACACTTTCCTTGACGACCATCGCTATCGAATAAGGCTCCTCTCCTGTCGAACACCCGGCTGACCATATACGCAACTGCCGGATATGGGCTTTTTTTTTAAAAGCTCAGGAAGAACAACTTTTTTCATATGATCAAAATGATGCATCTCTCTGAAAAAGGCCGTAAGATTAGTTGTGATGGCGTTAGTGAAATTTATCATTTCCCCTTCATCGCCCTCTTGCAGCAATACGCAGTAATCTTTAAAGCTATCGAGGCCGATCTTCCTTAACCTCCTCGACAAACGGCTGTATACCAGCTCCCTCTTGGATTCAGACAAGGTGATACCCATTCGTTGGTAGGCCAGCTCACGGAGCCAGTTGAAATCCTTGTCAGTGAAGACAAATTCCCGCTCTTTTTCCATTTCACATGTCTCCTTGCTTAAAACTCTTCCCATTCACCATCATCCTTGCTGGGCTTGGGCGATGGATTAGCCTTTTCACTACTGCGTGAGGTTCCGGAAAATTTCTCCCGTGATGATGGCGCAATTCCCTGTCGCCCAGCGTTGCTTTTATTGCTGCCGCCATTCCCACGCGCTGCCGATGCGGCCTGACCGTGCGTGCTTCTGCCCACACTTGCCGAACTTTGGCGAGAGGATTTAACGACACGCCTATCGATCTGCGAGGGTTCCCGTCCGTCTTCACTGATTTTGAAAAACTCCATTAATTGCCCCAGACCCTTCGCCTGCTCATCCATCGCCTCGCTGGCCGCTGCTGCCTCCTCTACCAGGGCGGCATTCTGCTGGGTAACCTCATCCATTTGCATGACAGCTTTATTAACCTGATCAATGCCGGCCGACTGCTCCTGACTAGCCGCTGCAATCTCCGCAATGATATCGCTGACCTTTTTCACAGAGCCGACAATTTCGCCGAGCGTTCTGCCTGACGCATCAACCAAACGAGTCCCTTCATCAACTTTTTCCACGCTGTCTTTGATCAGGCTCTTAATCTCCTTGGCCGCCGTGGCGCTGCGTTGCGCCAGATTGCGGACTTCGGCAGCCACTACCGCGAACCCTCTACCTTGCTCACCGGCACGCGCCGCTTCGACTGCGGCGTTCAACGCCAGAAGATTTGTCTGGAAAGCAATCTCGTCGATGACACCGATGATGTCGGAAATTTTCTTGCTACTGCTATTAATGGCCCCCATGGCGGAAATCGCACTACCGACCACTTCTCCGCCCTTTTCGGCCTGCTCTCGCGCATTAGACGCCAATTGATTGGCCTGACGGGCATTGTCGGCATTCTGTTTTACGGTGCTGGTCAGCTCCTCCATGCTGGAGGCAGTCTCTTCCAGAGAAGAGGCTTGCTCCTCTGTACGTTGACTGAGGTCCGTGTTGCCTTGTGAAATTTCCGTGGCTGCCGAGGAAATATTGATAGTCGCCTCACGGATATCGCCAACCATTTTAAAGAGATTATCAATCGAGGTATTGATACTGTCGCCCAGCTCGGCAAATTCACCCTTGAAGTCACCTTCCATCTTCTGGGTCAAATCACCCTCGGCCAACAAACCTATCACCCGCGAGCTCTCGCGGATAGGCGATACAATGGTCTCCATAAGCTGATTTATGCTGTCAGCCATTTTCCGTATCGATCCATCATAGCGGGATACATCAATTCGATTATCAAGTTTACCTAACAGCGCGGTGTCTATAAGTGTTTGAATCTGGCGCTCGGCATCCTTCTGCTGACTGATATCCGAGGCATATTTAACCACTTTAAAGGGCTTGCCAGTGAGATCATAGATTGGATTATAACTGGCCTGAATCCAGACCTCCTTGCCACCCTTGCCAATGCGCATGTATTGCCCGGCATCGTATTCGCCACGGTTGAGCCGTTCCCAAAAGGCGCGGTATTCAGGACTCTGGCGATAGCCGGATTCCACGAACATGCTGTGATGCTGCCCCTGGATTTCTTTCAGGGTATATCCCAAAGTATTAAGGAAATTCTCATTGGCCGAGATGATCGTCCCATCCATGTTGAATTCGATCACCGCCTGCGCCTTGCCTATCGCCTCGATCTGCCCGGTATAATCGGCATTCAATTCTTCTTTTTTTCTAAGCTCGGTTACATCTTGCCATTCAAGACAGTTCCCGTTGTA
>CAMTYI010000058.1:0-6062 GCA_947085925.1 uncultured Gammaproteobacteria bacterium | reverse complement strand
CGATCTATAGGGAAGTCGGTCTGGGGCAGGTTCAATGTGTCTTTATAATCAGTCACTACCGTCTCTCGCTTTATTTTTCATGTAACCGCAAAGGCAAAAAAATTCCATAGTCCAAAGTAGGTTGGGTCAAGGCGCGAAGCGTCGGACCCAACGAAACAATGTCGGGTCCGCTACGCTTCGACTGCATGGATGCAGGAGATAGGGCAACGCATGGAGCATTTGCCGAGACCCGACCTACATTTGTTTATTTCAGAGTGCCCCTGTGGCAAAACTTCAATTCAATCCATCTTTATTGATTGCCGAAAAAGTCACGCGCCTGCGCGGTATCGAACTCTATTTGTCGTTTCAAATCATCCAGTGAGGCGAACTTCTGTTCATCCCGCAGCTTGTGCAGAAAATCCACTTGCACGTAGCAGCCATAAATATCCTGTGCGAAATCCAGCAGATGCACTTCCAGCAGGGCGCGCGTACCGTCCACTGTGGGCCGTGTGCCGACATTCGCCACGCCGGGGAGCGGTTCAGCGTCGAGTCCGAACACCTCCACCGCGAACACACCCTGCACCGGCGACGCCTTGCGGTGCAGATAAATATTGGCCGTGGGGAAACCGATGGTCCGTCCCCGCTGATCGCCGTGCGCCACGCGCCCGCACATGCGATAAGGTCGCCCGAGCAGCTTCCCGGCGTTGTTCAGATCGCCATGAGCCAACGCCTCGCGGATGCGTGTGCTGCTGACGCGCGCGCCATCAATACTGAAGGTGTGGCGATTCACCACCTGAAAACCGTACCGTGCACCCGCTTCCTTGAGCATGGCAAAGTCACCCTGGCGCTGGTGGCCGAAACGGAAATCATCACCCACTACGAGATAACGCACTCCCAGCCCTTCCACCAGAATACGGCGGATAAAATCCTGTGCGCTTGTTTCAGATAGCACGCGGTTAAACGGCAGGCACAATACCCGATCAACCGAATAGCGGCGCAACGCCTGAATCTTTTCCCGGAATCGCGTCAGGCGTGGCGGCACCACCGCGCCATGAGCAAAAAACTCCTGGGGATACGGCTCGAAGGTGATCACCACCGAGGGCAGACTCAGCTCCGCCGCCTTTTCCGCCAGTTGCCCCAACACCGCCTGATGCCCTAGGTGTACACCGTCAAAAT
The DNA here is from genome assembly GCA_947085925.1 of uncultured Gammaproteobacteria bacterium. Classification (GTDB taxonomy): domain Bacteria; phylum Pseudomonadota; class Gammaproteobacteria; family Ga007554; genus LNEJ01. Next base: position 4,907 of record CAMTYI010000058.1, on the reverse strand, counting down.
TACCAATCGTCGCCACGCAACCACGATGACGAGGGCGAAGATTGCAAAGGCCGCGTATTAATTCCATGAGTTTGAAATATCGACTTTAGCCGCACAAAACACAGCGGCAAAAACCAATATTATACACGCTTGACGCTCTCACTTGGCCTTCTGGCGAAAATGATGGTAGCGCACGCCTGTCAGCCACAAACAGGCAAAATAAGCGGCTGCGCCTGCGCCCACCAGAAGCAGAAGATACATGATGCGTTGCAAGCCACCCCAGGCCATCCACACCGACCAGTCCGCCGCACCCCACCACAACAAAGTAGCCATTACGGCGTTGGCAAATCCCACTTGCAACATCAAGCGCCACCAGCCCGGCTCAGGCCGGTAGACACCCTCGCGCCGCAATGCCCGATACAGCAACCACGCGTTCAGATAAGCGGCCAGCGATGAGGACAACGCCAGCCCCGCGTGAGCCAGCGGCATTACCAGCACCGCCTTGAACAACAGGCCCATACCAAGCGCGATCAGGCCGATGCGCACTGGGGTGCGGGTATCCTGCCGCGCGAAAAACCCCGGCGCCAGCACCTTGATGAGCATAAAGGCGAGCAAGCCCAGGGCATACGCCATCAGGCTGTGTGAGGACATCTCCACGTCATGCGCACTATATTTTCCATATTGGAACAGCGAGATAAGCAAGGGACCCGCCAGCACCAGCAAGCCGACCATTGCCGGTGTGCCGAGCAGTATCACCCACCGCAGCCCCCAGTCCATGGTATGCGAGAACCCCTCGCTTGATGCCTGCGCATGTTTAAGCGACAGGCTGGGCAGGATAACAGTGGCCAGCGCAACGCCAAACACGCCCAGCGGAAACTCCACCAGGCGGTCCGAGTAATACAGCCACGACACGCTGCCTGTCACCAGAAATGAAGCAATAACAGTATCTATCAGCAAACTGACCTGCGCCACCGACGAGCCAAACAGGCTGGGCAGCATCAGCTTGAGGATGCGCTGCACCCCTTCCTGCTTCCATGCCCAGCGCGGACGCGGCAGCAGGCGCAGGCGATACAAAAAGGGAACCTGAAACAGCAACTGCACGATGCCGGCAATGAACACCCCCCACGCCAGCGCCACTATCGGCTCATCCATGAGCGGCGCGAGCCACAGCGCCGTGCCGATCATTGCCAGGTTCAAAAAAACCGGCGTCAGGGCCGGCACGACAAAACGTCCGTAGCTGTTGAGTATGCCCCCGGCAAACGCGGTCAACGAGATGAACAATATGTAGGGAAAGGTGATGCGCAACATCTCCACCGTCAGATCATATTTGTGCGGCTCATCCAAAAAACCCGGCGCAAAGATCATAATCAACAGCGGTGCGGCAATGATGCCGGCGAGCGTAATCAAAAACAACAATGCCCCCAACGTGCCAGCCACATCATCGGCCAGTTTTTTCACCTCGTCGTGGCTGCGCTGGGTCTTGTATTCGGACAGCACGGGCACAAAGGCCTGGGAGAATGACCCTTCCGCAAACAGGCGGCGCAAAAAATTGGGGATACGGAACGCCACAAAAAAAGCATCCGCTCCCGCACCCGCGCCGAACACCCGCGCAATCACCATATCGCGCACAAAACCCAGCACGCGCGAAACCATGGTCATGGCGCTGACCGTGGCGGTAGATCTCAACAAACCCATAACAACATTCTCAAAAGCGGGTGAACACGCGGCAGAATCAATAGCGCCTATCTTACTATGCGCATGCGGGAATTGACAAAAGAAGGGAAAACCAGCATAGTGGCAGACTTAACGAATTTACCGGATTTCAGGAGTCCACAACCTTGGCCAACACTGCACAAGCTAAAAAACGCGCCCGTCAGGCGGAAGTACATCGTCAACACAACACCAGCATGCGCTCCAGCGTGCGCTCCGCGATCAAGAAGGTGATAAACACCATCGAGTCGGGCGACAAGACCTTGGCGACCAACGCCTATGTCAGCGCCACCCCGCTCATCGACCGTATGGCACGCAAGGGTATCATCAGCAAGAACAAGGCGGCCCGCCACAAAAGCCGCTTGAACCAGCATATCAAGGCATTGCAGAGCTAAATTACTGCATGGGGCAACTCTTCGAGTTGCCCCCCTCCCTTCTCAAGCCCAATATTGTTGTCGGCTAGAAATCACCCTACCTGCACATATCGCGTGTTACTTGCCGCCCATCCAGTGAACTGCTGAAACAGCCGATATTGTTTTTATTTCGTGAGTTTCGTGCTTTTCGTGGACAAAGCGGTTTCAAGATTAAGATTACGTCAGCACCAGATTATCCCGATGCATTAGCTCCGGCTCGTCCACATAACCCAGCAATTCCTCGATTTTATCGCTCGGCTGGCGCATGATTTTGCGCGCCTCCTCGGCGCTGTAATTCACCAGGCCACGCGCCACTTCCACGCCGTCTTCACCCACGCAAGCCACTACGTCACCGCGCCCGAAACCACCTTCAACGGCAATCACACCAACGGGCAGCAGACTGCGTCCGGCCTCACGCAACACACGCACCGCGCCCGCATCCAGCACGAGGCGCCCTCGAACCTGCAATTGCCCAGCCAGCCACTGCTTGCGCGCGGCCAGCGCCTCCTGGCCGGGCAGCAACAAAGTACCGACATCTTCTCCTTCAGCAATGCGCTGCAAGATATTGGCCTCGCGTCCGTAGGCGATGACCGTGGCCGCGCCAGAACGTGCGGCACGGGCAGCGGCGCGCACCTTGGTGAGCATGCCGCCGCGCCCCAGGCTGCCCACGCCACCGGCACCGGCCATTTGTTCGAGTTGCGGATCGCCGGCGCGGGCCTCGCTGATCAAGGGGGCGCCGGGATTTTTGCGCGGGTCGCACTCGTACATGCCGGGCTGATCGGTGAGCAGCACCAGAAGGTCAGCCTCGATCAGATTGGTGACCAATGCACCGAGGGTGTCGTTGTCACCGAAGCGGATTTCCTCCACCGCCACCGTATCGTTTTCGTTGACCACCGGCACCACGCCAAGGGAGAGCAAGGTGCGCAAAGTGCTGCGCGCATTCAGGTAACGCTGCCGGTCGGCGAGATCGTCGTGGGTGAGCAGGATCTGCGCGGTGCGGATGCCGTGGCGCTGGAAGCAGGTCTCGTAGGTTTGCACCAGACCCATCTGCCCCACCGCCGCTGCGGCCTGCAATTCATGCAGCGCGCTGGGGCGGCGCGTCCAGCCCAGGCGTTTCACGCCTTCGGCCACCGCGCCGGATGAGACGAGCACCAGCTCTATACCGCTGGTGCGCAATGCGGCGATCTGCGCAGCCCAGGCGCCGATCAGAGCTTCGTCCAGGCCGCGCCCATCATTAGTAAGTAGCGAACTGCCGACCTTGACGATCCAGCGCCGCGCTTGAGTAATTTTCTGTCGATTATTCATTGCAGTAACACGTTAGCAGCAGGATTAACCGGCCTGACCTTACTCGCCGCCAGCTTGGCACGGCTGCGCGCCTCGTCAGTGGTTGTACCATTAGCCAAGGCCACGCCCATGCGGCGGCGCGTAAATGCTTCGGGCTTACCGAACAGACGCAGATCGCTTTGCGGCACGCGCAACGCATCGTCCACGCCCTCAAAGGCAATGCCCTGCGCTTCCATGCCGCCATAGATCACGGCGCTGGCGCCGGGAGCGCGTAGCGCGGTAGACACTGGCAAACCCAGGATGGCGCGCGCATGCAATTCAAATTCATTTTGCGCCTGACTGATCAGGGTGACCATGCCGGTGTCGTGTGGACGCGGACTGACCTCACTGAACCAGACCTGATCCCCTTTCACGAACAGCTCCACGCCAAAGATGCCACGCCCGCCAAGATTATCGGTAACCGCTTTGGCGATCTGCTGCGCGCGCTTCAGCGCCGCACTGCTCATAGGCTGCGGTTGCCAGCTTTCCACATAATCGCCATTGACCTGTACGTGACCGATGGGTTCGCAAAAACAGGTTTCGACCGCGCCAGATTCACCCCGCGCCCGCACTGTGAGCAGAGTAATTTCGAAGTCAAAGTCGATCATTTCCTCAACGATGACCCGACCCCGATTTACGCGTCCACCGCTCATTGCGTAATCCCAGGCGGTGGCGACATCCTCGGGTTCGTTTACAGTGGACTGACCCTTGCCCGAGGACGACATCACCGGCTTGACGATACACGGATAGCCGATGCCACCGTCGATGGCCACTTTCAGTTCGTTGAGGCTTTCGGCGAAGGCGTAGCGCGAGGTCGGCAGCTCCAGTGTTTCCGCCGCCAGACGGCGAATACCTTCACGATTCATGGTGAGCTGTGCGGCGCGCGCGGTGGGAATGACCTCCGCCAGACCTTCTTCCTCGATCTGCACCAGCATGTCGGTAGCAATCGCCTCAATTTCAGGCACGATAATGTGTGGGCGCTCCTGCTCCACCAGGGCGCGCAACGCCGCGCCGTCGGCCATGTTGATGACGTGCGCGCGATGCGCCACCTGATGCCCCGGCGCATTGGGGTAGCGATCCACGGCGATCACCTCCACGCCCAGCCGTTGCAGGGCAATGATAACTTCCTTGCCCAACTCACCGCTGCCCAGCAGCATCACGCGTGTTGCGCCGGGGGATAATGGGGTGCCAATTTTCATGTTTTCGACTCCATCGGGGCTTGAGCCAACAGCGCATCTAGCTCACCGCGCTGGTTTAATGCGTTCATATCGTCAAACCCGCCGATATGCCGGTCCTGCAACCGACCAAGTTCGATCTGGTGATCAACGCGGCAACCGCCAAGGCGATCGGCATCACGATTCCGCAGAAGCTGCTTATCTCTGCCGAGGTGATTTCATGAAGAAAGTCAGCGCACGACCTTGAACAAGTTGTTAAAGCTGTCGGTCCAGGCCGTGAGGCCCGGGATCGGCTCGATCTCGTCGG
>CAMTYI010000057.1:0-10299 GCA_947085925.1 uncultured Gammaproteobacteria bacterium | reverse complement strand
GGATCGACCGCCACGGGGTGGGTGACCATCTCCAGCAGCGGCAGATCGTTTAACGAGTCGCTGTAAAACCAGCTCGATGCCAGATTTATGCCGTTGCTCTTTAACCAGTTTTCCAGGCATTTCACTTTGCCTTCGCGGAAGCTGGGAACGCCGGTTACGTTGCCGGTATAACGTCCATCCCTCATCTCTGGTTCTGTGGCAATCAGGTGATCCACGTTCAGCGCGGCGGCGATAAGTTCTGTGACAAAGCGATTGGTGGCGGTAATGATTAATAGTAGGTGGCCCTGTGTGCGGTGTTTTTCCAATAGGTCCCGCGCCGCTGGGAGCATGATGGGCGCTATTTTTTCCTGCATGAAGGCGTCGCGCCAGGTGTGCAGGCTTGCAACGTCGTGCTCCGCCAGGGGGCGTAATGAAAAACGCAGAAACTCTTGGATATCCAGCGTACCCACTTTGTATTCTTCATAGAAGCGCTGGTTTTCACGCTCATAGTGTTCGCCATCGACGATGCCCTGTTCCACCAGAAAACGCCCCCACAGGTAATCACTGTCGCCGCCCAGCAGGGTGTTGTCGAGATCAAAAATCGCAAGATTCAAAACGGGTGCTCCAAATTTTTTGGGGATGAGTAAGCGAAAGCATAGAGGGGAAAGTTGAACAGGTAAAGCGCGCGTTGAAACTCGTGGCAAGCGACGTTTTCCACAATCCTCCGGCGCCACGATTTCGCATTTGCGGAAGAGCATGGATTTGTGGAACAATGCGGTTAAGTTAGTTATTTTAAAGCGGCGCGCAAGTGATTGATGCAGATGGTTACAGACCCAATGTAGGGATCATCGTCAGCAACCTGTCCGGCCGGGTGTTCTGGGCCCGGCGCATCGGCCAGGACGCTTGGCAATTCCCGCAGGGCGGCATCCGGGGGCACGAGTCCCCGGAGGAGGCGATGTATCGTGAATTGTACGAGGAGGTGGGGCTGCACGCCACCGATGTGGCGATCATTGGTCACACCCGTGGCTGGCTGCGCTACCGCCTGCCTCACAAGCTGGTGCGCCATGGCTGCAAGCCATTATGCATCGGCCAAAAACAGGTATGGTATATGCTGCGCCTTACCAGCGACGAGAGCTGTATAGGATTGGATCGCAGCGACAAGCCGGAGTTTGACTGCTGGCGCTGGGTAAACTACTGGCATCCGCTGAGGGAAATCGTGTCATTCAAACGCCGCGTCTATCAGCGTGCCCTGTGCGAACTGGCGCCTTTGCTCAAGCAGCAGAATCAGCGCAAAGCGCCGTATCGTCCACTGATACTGGAAAGTAGCATGCAACACAAAGCGGAGCGTTGACCAGCCCCGCAATTGCACAACCCTAAAAGGCGCTCATAGCTCAACTCACCATGCTCGACATCCTGCGCCGCATTATCCAAGAGGTTAACGCCGCCCAGAACCTGGGTCAGGCGCTCGCCATTATCGTCAAACGCGTCAAGCAAGAAATGGCCGTCGAGGTTTGTTCAGTATATCTGGCAGACCCTGACACGGAGCACTACGTACTGATGGCCAGCGACGGGCTTAACCAAGCCGCCATCGGCGTGGTGCGTCTGGCGCCGGGCGAGGGGATCATCAGCGTGGTCGTCGAGACCGCCGAGCCACTCAACCTTGATACCGCCACCAGCCATCCACGTTACCGTTTCATCGCCGAGACCGGAGAGGAGCACTATCATGCTTTTCTCGGTGTGCCGATCATTCATCATCGCAGGGTGTTGGGCGTACTCGTGGTGCGTCAGTTTGCTCGCCGTCGCTTCAGGGAAGACGAGGTCGCCTTTCTGGTGACTGTCGCCGCCCAGCTTTCTGGGGCTATCGCCCACGCCCAGGCAAGTGGCGGAATTGATGGGTTGAATAGTAACGCCGCGCACGAGCTGCGCCCCATCGACGGCCTGCCGGGTGCGCCGGGTGTGGCGATAGGCACGGCGATGGTCGTCTATCCCGCTGCCGATCTGGACGCCGTGCCGGATCGAAAAATCACCAATATTGACGCCGAGGTGGCCGCCTTCATGGCGGCAGTTGAAGCGGTGCGGGCCGACATCCAGGTGCTCAGCGAACGTCTCAGCCCGCTACTGCAAGCCGAAGACCGCGCGCTGTTTGATGCCTACCGGCTTATGCTGGGCAGCGACAGTCTGGTAGACAACACGGTGCAGCGCATCCGCGCGGGGAGCTGGGCTTCCGGCGCCCTGCGTGAAACAGTCAACGAACACGCGCGCATCTTCGATGAAATGGATGACCCCTACATCCGCGAACGCGCCGAAGATATCCGCGATCTGGGGCGGCGCATCCTGGTGTGTCTGCAAAGCGGCAAGCGCAGCCAACCGCCTTACCCGCTCAGGACCATCCTGGTGGGCGAAGAGATTACCGCCACCCTGCTTGCCGAAGTGCCCCACGAGCGACTGGTTGGCGTGATATCGGCGCGCGGCTCCAGCTCCTCGCATGTCGCCATTCTTGCGCGTGCGATGGGCATCCCCGCCGTAGTGGGCGCGAACGATCTGCCCGTGGCGCGCATGGATGGGCAGGAAATGATCGTCGATGGTCATATGGGCAGGGTGTATGTAAAGCCCACCGCCAGCCTGCGCGTGGAATACGCCCGTCTGGAGCGCGAAGAGGCGGAGATCGCCGCCGGTCTTGCGGAATTGCGCGATTTGCCCGCCGTAACGCTGGACGGCATCCATGTTCCCCTGTATGCCAACACCGGATTGCTGTCGGATGTCGCTTCGTCGCTCAACAGCGGCGCGGAGGGTATCGGGCTGTATCGCACCGAAATTCCCTTCATGATTCGCCAGCGTTTTCCCAGCGAGGAGGAGCAGACCCGGGTCTACCGCCAAGTGCTGGAGGCCTACGCCCCCCGTCCCGTGACGTTGCGCACATTGGATGTGGGTGGTGACAAGGATTTGCCGTATTTCCCCATCACCGAAGACAACCCCTTCCTCGGCTGGCGCGGCATCCGCATCACACTGGATCACCCCGAAATCTTTATCGTACAACTGCGCGCCATGCTGCGCGCCAGCTCGGGGCTGAACAACCTGCACGTGCTGTTGCCCATGATCAGCGGCGTCACCGAAATTGACGAAGCGCAAAGACTGCTGGACCGTGCCTACCGGGAATTGGTCGAGGCTGGGGAAACCATCGTGCGGCCCCGTGTCGGTGCGATGGTAGAGGTGCCCTCTGCGGTGTACCAGACCGAGGCCTTGGCGCGGCGCGTGGATTTCCTCTCGGTCGGCACCAACGACCTCACCCAGTATCTGCTTGCCGTGGACCGCAACAACGCCCGCGTCGCAAATCTTTACGATTCGCTGCACCCCGCCGTGCTGCGCGCCCTTATGCAAGTAGTCGACGGCGCGCACCGGCAAGGCAAACCTGTCAGCGTATGCGGAGAAATGGCCGGCGATCCGGCGGCGGCGCTGCTGCTGTTGGGCATGGGTATCGACAGCCTGAGCATGAGTGCCGCCAGCCTGCCGCGTATCAAATGGGTAATACGCAACATCAGCCGCGCCCAAGCGCGTGAAATGCTTGAAAGTGCGCTTACCCTGGAAGATCCCGCCTCCATCCGTGCTTGCCTCAATGCCCACCTGGAAGAGGCGGGGCTTGGTGGCTTGGTAAGAGGCGGCGCGCCGTCCGCAAAGCATGTCTTGCTTGGCAAAGCGAAGGTTGCGGGCGGGTCTTCGCAATAAGTGGTCGTATAATTAAATCCAGCTATAACATTAAAGAGGGATCTAACATGAAAATGACACATCGAATACTACCCGTTGTAATGGCCGCAACATTATTAGTGCCGTTTGCAGTGTCCGCAGAGCCTGATAAGCACGGAGCGCAGGGCGCCAGCGCCGATTCGCACAATGAAAAGGCACACAAATCTGCCCATCATTTTACCGACCATTGGGCAAAAACATTAAACGACGATCAAAAAGCGCGTGTCGATATGATGCATCTCAAGCTTGACCGCGAACTTGTTGTGTTGAAGGCGCAGGAGGGGTTGGTACAAAAAGAGATTAATGCATTGGTAGCGCGGGATAATGCAGACACAAACGCGATTCAGGCCAAGCTTGATGAGCTGATGGGCATAAAAAAACAGATCCTGCGTTCCCGTTACGCACATATTCTGGAAATGCGCGCGATACTAACGCCAGCACAACGCATTTCATATGATATGGGGACGCTTGAGTTCAGTGGTGTTAAGTGACTCTTGGCGGGGGTTTGATTTGTAGGCGTGAATTTCAATGAAGGAAGCGGGCAAGATTGCGCGCGCAAAAATCATTAAAGATGGCGTTGGAAAAGGGTTCTGACCTCTTAAGCTTTAGCAATATATGAAAAAAACCGTGGGCTGTCTCCGTTTGTCTTGTGATACTTCAAACTTGAATCCACTGTTTGATTTTTAGCCCCGGATATGGTTGAAGGAAAAAATGAAAATCACACAATTGAACATCGAAGGCTTTCGTTCTCTCCGAAAAGTGAGCTGGTCTCCAGGAAACCTCAATGTAATTATCGGAGCTAATGGCACTGGAAAATCCAATCTGTTGAGATTTTTGGAGTTGATTGCCGTATCAGCGCAGGGGAAGCTGGGTAAATATGTTCAATCATTGGGTGGGATGGATCCCATAGTATGGGACGGTGAATCTACCTCGATTAAGTTTGAATTAGATACAGTCCCTGAAAGTGAATTGGATCCGGAACATTATGAGCTTGAGTTGGTGCGGCTTGGGGCTGGAAGCTCATATAGGATTGAAAATGAGTGTTTAATAAACTCTCATAAGTTGAGGCAGCGACTTGAGAAAAAACCATTTAAATTTCTCGAGCGTCGCGCCAAAAGTGCTATCATTTTCGATGAAAGTGAGCGTAGGTTTGTCACGCCTGAAGAATATGTGTCGGATGAAGAAAGCCTATTATCCATCGCATCCGGGCCATTTATTAATAACCATTTTATACCTCCTTTTAGAAGAGAGCTCGCTTCTATAGCTATTTATCGCGATTTGAACACGAATGCAGACGCACCTATTCGTCAGTCTGCTATTTCTCGAATGGAAAAGCGAGTTGATCCAGATGGGCAAAACCTTATTTCTGTCATGCATACCCTTTATACAGGTGATCGTGATTTTAAAAATGACATCAATTCGGCTATGCAGGCCGCATTTGGCGATGATTTTGAAGAGTTGATTTTCCCCCCTGCAGCCGACCAAAGAATACAGTTGAGGATACGCTGGAAATCATTGATGCGCGAACAGTCGGCCGCAGAGATTTCAGATGGAACACTCCGCTTTTTGTTTTTATTAACCGTGCTTGCAAGTCCGTCACTCGCTCCCATTATTGCAATAGATGAACCCGAGACTGGCCTTCATCCTGCAATGCTTCCTTTAATAGCAGAATACGCAGTTGATGCATCCAAACGATCTCAAGTTATTCTAACCACGCATTCCCCGCAGTTTCTGGATGCTTTCGCAGGAACCCGCCCCACGACAACCGTTGCGAAGTGGGTGAATGGTGAAACTACTCTTCAAACGCTACGTGAGGAAGACCTGGACTACTGGCTGAAAGAATATTCCCTTGGAAATCTCTTTAAATCCGGTGAGTTGGAGCAAATGGAGTGAAGTTTATCCTTTTTGTTGAAGGCCACACCGAAGACAAAGCCCTTCCGAGTTTTTTAAAAAAATGGCTCGACCCAAAATTAACCAAGCCAATCGGGATTAAAACGGTACGCTTTGAAGGGTGGTCAGAATTGGTCAAGGATGCTCCGCGCAAAGCAAGAATGCATCTGGACGGTCCCGCAAAAAATGAAATCATTGCCGTGATTTCTTTGCTGGACCTTTATGGCCCAACCTTTTACCCAGTGGATTGTGGCGATAGCAAAAAGCGTTATGATTGGGCTAAGAAAGATTTGGAAAACAGGGTCGGTCAAGCGAAATTTTTCCAGTTTTTTGCTGTTCACGAAGTTGAGGCATGGCTGTTAAGTGAGCCGAAAATTTTTCCTTTGGCGGTTCAAAAAGCATTCTCGCGTAAAATCGACCAACCGGAAACAGTGAACTTTGACGAGCCACCAGCAAAATTATTAGAGCGTCTTTATCATCTTCATGTCAGTCGTTCATATAAAAAGGTCGTGAATGGAAGAGAGCTCTTTGGCAAGCTGGATGCAGATGCTGCTTATAAGAAATGCCCTAAACTCAAAGAGCTTTTGGATAAAATGCTGGAATTGGCTAAGGCCGCTTGATGTCGGACACATGCTTGATGGATTGGGCGAGTCATGAGGGCCGCAGGCTGGGTTGATAAACCCAGTACGTCGCGATCGTGACGATTGTCGCTGGGTTTCGTTCCTTAACCCAGCCTACCGCGCCGACCCCCTGTCCCCTTAAACTGCTTTAAGCTGCGGGGCGGCAGTACCCCGCACCACGAAAACCTCACACCCATTCCGTACCCGTAATCACCATGAAGGTGACAATGAGGGCACAATGTCCAACTGCCGCCCCCAGCTTGAATCCCCATCAAACCACCCCCATGATCTAATCATCAATATCTTCTAACATGAGGTAATCCGATGCGTATGGACAAACTGACCAGCAAGTTCCAGATGGCGCTGGCCGACGCCCAGAGTCTGGCGGTGGGGCGAGATCATCAGTTCATTGAGCCGGCGCATGTGATGACTGCCCTGCTCGATCAGCAGGGCGGCGCGGTGCGTTCACTGCTGACGCAGGCGGATGTCAACGTTAACAGTTTGCGTTCCCAACTTGGCGAGGCGCTGGAGCGCCTGCCGACGGTGTCGGGCGCGGAGGGAGAGGTGCATGTTTCCAATGACTTGAGCCGTTTGTTGAATCTTGCCGACAAGCTGGCCCAGCAGCGCAAGGATCAATATATCTCCAGTGAGTTGTTCGTGCTCGCGGCACTGGAAGACAAGGGTGCGCTGGGGGATGTGCTGCGCAAGGCCGGTGCGGCCAAGGGTTCTCTGCAGCAGGCTGTCGAAAAGATGCGTGGCGGCCAGAAGGTGGATGATCCGAATGCCGAGGAGCAGCGTCAGGCGCTGGAAAAATACACCATTGACCTTACCGAACGTGCCGAGCAGGGCAAGATTGACCCGGTGATTGGGCGTGATGACGAGATTCGCCGCACCATTCAGGTGTTGCAACGCCGCACCAAGAACAATCCGGTGCTGATCGGTGAGCCGGGCGTGGGCAAGACGGCTATCGTGGAAGGCCTTGCGCAGCGTATTGTCAACGGCGAGGTGCCGGAAGGACTCAAGGGCAGACGCGTGCTTTCGCTGGATATGGGCGCGTTGATTGCCGGTGCCAAGTTCCGTGGTGAGTTTGAGGAGCGCCTCAAGGCGGTGTTGAATGATCTCGCCAAGCAGGAAGGAAATGTCATCCTGTTTATCGACGAACTGCACACCATGGTCGGCGCAGGCAAGGCGGAAGGCTCGATGGACGCGGGCAACATGCTCAAGCCCGCTCTGGCACGCGGTGAGTTGCACTGCGTGGGTGCCACGACACTGAATGAATACCGTCAATACATTGAGAAAGACGCGGCACTGGAACGCCGCTTCCAGAAGGTGCAGGTGGATGAGCCGTCTGTCGAGGACACCATCGCCATCCTGCGCGGCCTGAAGGAAAAATACGAGGCGCATCACGGCGTCGACATCACCGATCCGGCAATTGTCGCGGCGGCCACCCTGTCACACCGTTACATCACGGACCGTAACCTGCCGGACAAGGCTATTGATCTGATTGACGAGGCGGCCAGCCGTATTCGCATGGAAATCGACTCCAAGCCGGAAGAAATGGATCGTCTGGAGCGCCGTCTGATTCAGCTCAAGATCGAGCGAGTGGCGTTGAAAAAAGAGGCCGACGAGGCATCCAGAAAGCGTCTGGATACTCTCCAGAGTGAGATCGAGAAGCTGGAGCGGGAATTTGCCGATCTGGATGAGATCTGGAAGGCGGAAAAGGCCGCGATACACGGCACCCAGCACATCAAGGAGGCGCTCGACCAGGCGCGCATCGAACTGGAGACGGCGCGCCGCGCGGGCAACCTCGCGCGCATGTCCGAGCTACAATATGGCCGTATCCCAGAGTTGCAGAAGCAGCTCGACATGGCCGCGCAGGCCGAGATGCACGAGATGAAGTTGTTGCGCAACAAGGTGACTGACGAGGAGATCGCCGAGGTAGTCTCCAAATGGACCGGCATCCCGGTGTCGAAGATGCTGGAGGGCGAGCGCGACAAACTGCTGCGTATGGAGGAGGAGCTGGGCAGGCGCGTCGTAGGGCAAACGGAGGCGGTGAAGGCGGTATCCGATGCGATACGTCGTTCGCGCGCAGGCTTGTCCGACCCCAACCGGCCCAATGGTTCGTTCCTGTTCCTCGGCCCCACCGGCGTGGGCAAGACCGAGTTAACCAAGGCCTTGGCGGCATTCCTGTTCGACACCGATGATGCCATGGTGCGCATCGACATGTCCGCATTCATGGAGAAGCATTCCGTGGCACGGCTGATCGGCGCGCCGCCCGGCTATGTGGGCTATGAAGAGGGCGGGTACCTCACCGAAGCGGTGCGCCGCAAGCCTTATTCAGTGATCCTGCTCGATGAGGTGGAAAAGGCCCATCCCGATGTGTTCAACGTGCTGTTGCAAGTGCTCGACGACGGACGTCTCACGGACGGCCAGGGGCGCACCGTGGATTTCCGCAACACCGTGATTGTGATGACCTCCAATTTGGGATCACAGTTGATCCAGGAGATGGTCGGCGACGCACACGGAAGTGCTAGTGCCGGCCGCCCCCGGCCTCCTGCCTCTGGCGACACTCGTGCATCCATGCACATCGCGGGAGGCACGATGCCGGGAGCGGCGGAGGAGAACTATGCGGCGATGAAGAATGCAGTGATGGATATCGTTGGACAGCATTTCCGCCCCGAATTCATCAATCGCGTCGATGACGTCGTCGTGTTCCACCCGCTGGGGCGCGAGCAGATCCGTTCCATCGCTACGATCCAGGTAGCCTATCTGCGCAAGCGTTTACAGGATCGCGACATGGACATCACCTTCACCGACGCCGCGCTCGACAAGCTCGGCGAGGCGGGTTTCGACCCGGTCTACGGTGCCCGTCCGCTCAAACGCTCCATCCAGCACCTGCTGGAAAACCCGCTAGCCCAGCAAATTCTCACTGGCCACTTCGGGCCGGGGGATGTGATCAAGGTGGATATGGATGAAGGGGGATTGGTGTTTGGGAAGGGTGCTATGGAGTAAGTTTGACAGGGTATTGGCCTCGACAAGCAGCCGATGGTGCGCACGGTAATCAATCGTGCGCGCCATCAACTATTTTGGTATATCCCCCAGCCCCAGATTCTCCCAAATCGCCAGTGTTGGCCCCGTCTGATTCATGGTGTAGAAATGCAGTCCCGGCGCGCCGCCGTCGAGGAGTTTGCGGCACAGTTCGGTGCTGACATCGAGGCCGAAGGCGCGTAGCGATTCCATGTCATCACCGTAGTCCTCCAGGCGTTTGCGTAGCCAGCGCGGAATCTCGGCACCGCACATGTCGGAGAAACGGGCGAGCTGGGTGTAGTTGGTGATGGGCATGATGCCGGGGACGATGGCTAGATTGAGTCCCAGTTGTTCGCAGGAATCGACGAAGCGGAAGTAGGCGTCGGTGTTGTAGAAATACTGGGTGAGGGCGCTGTCTGCCCCGGCGTCCACCTTGCTTTTGAAGTTGAGCAGGTCGGCGTGGGCAGAAGGGGCCTGGGGGTGGAATTCGGGGTAGGCGGCGACTTCGATATGGAAGTGGTCGCCAGTCTCGGCGCGGATGAAGGCCACCAGTTCGTTGGCGTAGCGGAATTCGCCGATATCGCGCATACCTGAGGGCATGTCGCCACGCAGTGCGACGATGCGATGGATGCCTTGGGCGATGTAGTCATTAAGCAAGGCGCGGATGCTATCGCGGCTGGAGGCGACGCAGGACAGATGCGGCGCGGCGTCGATGCCCGTGTCGCGCTGGATCTCCGCGACGGTGTCAAAGGTGTGGTCACGTGTGCTGCCACCCGCGCCGAAGGTGACGGAAAAATAGAGCGGTTTTAATTGCGCCAGTGTGTCCCGCACGGCGCGCAGTTTAATCGCGCCCTCGGGGGTTTTGGGCGGAAAAAACTCAAAACTGAAAGTCCGTGGGTATGTATTTTGGGAGTTCATGATCGCCGATCAAAAAATAAAATGTAGGGCGGGTTAGGCGCTTTTCGCGCCGTAACCCGCCAGATGTCGCGTAGCGACTCCTCTCATACAAATATCAATACCGGTAATGCTCAGGCTTGTAAGG
>CAMTYI010000056.1:0-14873 GCA_947085925.1 uncultured Gammaproteobacteria bacterium | reverse complement strand
CCATACGGCGGAAAACCAGCCTTACCTCCACACCTGCGCCATCACCAATATTGCCTGGAATGCAGCAACGCGGGATTTCTATGAAAAAAATATCGCAAACGGCCTGGAGTTTTACAATTTAAAAACCTTGTTCGGCGAAGTACTCCGCACCCAACTGCCCGTCATCGCCAACAATCCGGCAACAGATCCACGGCGAGGCGGGCTTCCTGAAGGCCATCCCGCGCTCAATGCTTTTTTAGGTGTGCCACTCTACAGCGGCGGCCAGATGGTAGGCATGGTTGGTATAGCCAACCGGCCCGGCGGGTACAGTGAGGACGTTATACTCTACTTGCAGCCCATGCTTAACACATGCGCCAACATTATCACCGCACACAAAAATAATCGGCAACGCCAGGAAACTGAAGCAGCGCTGAAAAATAGCCAGCAGCAGTTACAGGCTGTTTTGGATAACTCCACAGCGGTAATTTATGTCAAGGATCTGCAAGGCCGGTATCTATTAATAAATAGCGCATATGAACGCTTCAGTCATCTTGACCGTGCATCCGTAAAGGGCCAAACAGACCACGATCTTTTCACCAAAGACATTGCTGACTCATTGCGTGTCAATGACGTGAAAGTGGTCGAGGAAAAATCCTCGCTAATGTGGGAGGAAGTTATGCCTCATGACGATGGGTTACATACCTATCTCTCCGTTAAATTTCCATTGCATGACGCCAGCGGGAGTCTTTATGCCATTTGCGGCATGTCAACCGACATCACTCCACGCATACATGCCGAAGATGAATTGCGTGCCAGCGAGACACGCATCCGCAGCCGTGCTGGACAATGTGCTGGATGGCATCATCACCATCAACGAGCAAGGCACCGTCGAGTCATTCAATCTCGCTGCGGAAAAAATCTTCGGCTATATGGCCGACGAGGTGATCGGCAAGAATATCAAAATGCTCATGCCGGAACCGTATCATAGCGGCCATGACGGTTATCTTACCAACTACATGGGCGGTGGGGCCGCTAAAGTGATCGGTATCGGGCGCGAGGTCACTGGAAGGCGCAGGGACGGCTCGACTTTCCCGATGGATCTTGCGGTGAGCGAGATGAGCGTGGGGGAACGGCGCTTGTTCACGGGTATTGTGCGTGATATCACGGAGCGCAAACAGAAAGAAGAAGAATTGCGTGCCAGCGAGACACGCATCCGCGCCGTGCTGGATAATGTGCTGGATGGCATCATCACCATTAGCGAACGAGGCACCGTCGAGTCATTCAATGTCGCCGCAGAGCAAATTTTTGGTTATGCGCCCAGCGAGGTGATCGGCAAGAATATCAAAATGCTCATGCCGGAACCGTATCATAGCGGTCATGACGATTATCTTACCAACTACATGGGCGGTGGGGCCGCTAAAGTGATCGGTATCGGGCGCGAGGTCACTGGAAGGCGCAGGGACGGCTCGACCTTCCCGATGGATCTTGCAGTGAGCGAGATGAGGCTGGGGGAGCGGCGCTTGTTCACGGGCATTGTGCGCGACATCACCGAGCGCAAGAAGGTGGATCGCCTGAAGAATGAGTTTGTCTCCACGGTGAGCCACGAACTTCGAACACCGCTCACTTCGATTCGCGGTTCGCTGGGGTTGATCGCGGGGGGCGTGGCCGGAGAAATTCCTGCGCAGGCAAAAAGCCTGGTGGATATCGCCCACAACAACTGTGAACGTCTGGTGCGCCTGATCAACGACATTCTGGATATCGAAAAAATCGAGTCGGGAAAGCTGGTGTTTGATTTTCATCCCGTGGAGATTATGCAGCTCATGGACGAGGCACTGGAGGCCAACCAGGCCTATGCGGAACAATTTCGCGTTCGATATACGTTTGATGGTGATCTTTCCGGTGTCAAAACACTGGCCGACAAAGACAGGCTGATGCAGGTGATGGCCAATCTATTGTCCAATGCCGCAAAGTTTTCTCCCGCCAACGATGTGGTGGTCGTTTCAGTCGCGCGGCATGGCCGGGAGATTCGGGTCAGCGTTACAGACCACGGCACCGGTATACCAGAAGAGTTTCATCACCGTATTTTCCAGAAATTCGCGCAGGCCGACGCATCGGATACGCGGCAGAAAGGTGGCACTGGCCTGGGACTTAATATCAGCAAGGCGATTATCGAAAAACATGGCGGAGAAATCGGTTTTAAAACACAATCGGGAATAGGTACGACGTTTTATTTCGACCTGCCGGAATGGCGCGAGTTGGCCAATTAATGCATTCAAGGTAAAAGTACGATGACAACACCTACATTAAACCGCATTCTGTACGTCGAAGACGAGGCTGATATTCAAGCAGTGGCCCAGATCGCCCTTGAGGCCATTGGTGGCTTTTCGGTAACGATATGCAGCTCAGGGAAAGAAGCCGTTCAAGCTGCGTCAGGGTTGAGCCATGACCTGATTTTACTTGACGTCATGATGCCCGACATGGATGGCCCGAGCACGCTCAAGGCCTTGCGCGGCCTTCCGCAAACCGCCACCACGCCCGTGATTTTCATGACCGCCAAGGTGCAGCCACACGAGGTGGCCCAATACAAAGAAATAGGCGCAATCGCCGTGATCCCCAAACCCTTTGATCCAATGACGCTGTCCGCCGCCTGTGGGAGGAAGCCCATGTCTAATCCCGCCGATGATGTGATGGCAAAGCTGCAAGCGCTGCGCGATTCTTTTGCGGCGCAATTGCCTGGCAGGATTCAGGAGATCGAGGCGGTGGGGGCGACGCTATGCGGCGGCAAATGCAGCGAGACGGAAGAAAGCGAGGCGCTTAAACTCATACACTATTTATCGCACAAGTTGACTGGCTCCGGCGCCACATTCGGTTTTAACGCCGTGAGCGATGCGGCGCGCATTCTGGAAAGGTTTGCGAAGGAGATGCTTGAGCACGCGACACCATCAACTGCGGCACAGCGTGCGCAAATCCGTGGTTATATGGAAGGTCTGCAACAAGCTGTGGTGCAGCGTGAAAAAAAGGGTGGCTCCAATTACTGGCAAGAATTTTCCTCTCCTGCGTCGCACATATCGGAAATATCCAATAGCGCTAGTGAACACCGGCTGGTCTATCTGGTCGAAGATGATCCCCTTCTGGCCGAGGATCTGGCCCTGCAACTCGGCAATTTCAATTACACAGCGCACATCTTTCACACCCTCGCTGAATTTAAGCAAGCGGTGCGTCAAGCCAATCCGGCAGCGCTCATCATGGACATGGGTCTGCCCGATGGTAATGGCGCCGACGCTATTGCGGAAATACAGGAAGGCCGCGCAACTCCGTTGCCTGTGATATTTCTGTCCGGGCGCGGCGACCTGGAGGCGCGGCTGGCGGGGGTGCGTGCCGGCGGCACGGCCTATTTCACCAAGCCTGTGGACATCGGCGCCATGGTCGATGCGCTTGATACACTCACCGCTCAGAAAGTATCCGAACCCTACCGTATCCTGATTGTCGATGACACGCCTTCACTGGCGCGCTATTTCGCATTGACACTGCAGGAGGCCGGGATGATCACCGAGGTGGTGACTGATCCCATGACCATCATGAAGGCGCTGGTCGAGTTTGCACCGGAATTGATTCTGATGGATATGTACATGCCCGGTTGCAACGGTCTGGAACTGGCGATGGTGATCCGCCAGCAAGAGACTTACATCGGCATCCCGATTGTATTCCTCTCTGCCGAGACCGATCTGAACAAGCAACTTGAGGCGATGCGCCAAGGAGGTGATGACTTTCTGGTAAAACCGATCCAGCCGGACCACCTGATTTCGGCGGTGACAAGCCGGGCACGGCGTTATCACATGCTGCGCTCCCTCATGACGCGCGACAGTCTGACCGGACTCTATAATCACACCGCTACCAAGGATCTGCTGAATAACGCCGCAGAACTCGCCCAGCGCCGCAATGCTCCGTTGGCCTTTGCCATGATCGACATCGACCATTTCAAATCGGTGAATGACACCTATGGGCATGCAACTGGCGACCGGGTTATCAAAAGCCTGTCACGGTTGTTGCAGCAGCGCCTGCGCAAGACCGACATCATCGGCCGCTACGGTGGCGAGGAATTTGCCGTGGCGCTCATCGATGCCGATGCCACGCGCGCGGTAAACATCATGAACGAAATTCGTGTCAGCTTCGAGCAAATACGCCATCGGGTGGATGGCAGGGAGTTTAATGTCACTTTTAGTTGTGGCGTGGCGGTCTTTCCGCTCAATGGCAGTCCATCTGGATTCAGTGAGGCCGCCGACAAGGCCCTATATGAAGCCAAGCGCAATGGGAGAAACAAAGTGGTGCTGGCGGGTGGATGAAATGTGAACAGAGTCCAACCAAATTTTGTCAAAAAAAGCGTCCATTGCAACCCCAACCTTCCCCGGAGATGAAAGGTGCCTATCAAATCCAGCTTCCCCAAAATCCTGCTTGCCGGGATGTTATTCGCCCTCGCGCCGTTTGCCCAGACGGCGAGCCTTAATGATGGATACAAGGCCGCCATAAAAGGCGACTACGATGAGGCGTTTCTCATTATCCGGTCCAAGGCGATAGAAGGGGATGCGAATGCCCAATTCACCATGGCCATGATGTTTCATAGTGGCCTGGGTGTGAAAATGGACGAGCAAGAGGCGGTGAAGTGGTATCTCACCGCGGCCGAAAGTGGATCGGTCAAGGCCATGGAGTTTATCTCCGCAGGCTATGAAAATGGGTGGTTCGGGCTGGAGCGTGACCCGAAGCGGGCGCAATACTGGTATGACAGGATGGTGGAGGCAGGAGGCGACCAATAGACGTTATAATTCTGACGGCCTGTCGAACTCAACACGAACAGTTCGGCAAATGCTTCCGCAGGCATAAGCCTACAGCCGGTCAGATACAAGATCGCATAGCCTGTAAAGTTTTCCAAAGTATACCTGGGCATCGCCAACGCACTTTGGATTTACGGTTTGCATATCCGACATGCACTTCTTCAGCATCCCGGCGTGCTCGGCGTCCAGCGTGCCGTTGGCATCCGGAAACGTGCTGACGCAGCGTGATGCGGTAGCGGAAAGTTCTCCAAGGTCAAAACCCTCTATCTTTTTCCCGGTAACCGCAGCCGGAAAAGGGAGTTTTTTCCATTCATGCCAAAGCTGTTTTATGTCGCTCATTTGCTGTTTATCCTTTGGTTCTCACAATCCGCGCAACCATGTCTATCGAGCGTACCCGCCGCATGATTTTGGCCAGGTGTATACGGTCGCGCACTTCGATTATCAGAGTGAGCGTGCTGTATTTTCCGTCACGCTCTTCGATGTTGACATTGTCGATGTTGGCGCCCATTTCCGCAATGGCGGCGGCTACGGTGGCCAGCGCGCCACGCTTGTTGATCGCATCAACGCGGATTTCAACGGGAAATTCGCTGGTGATGCCGGTCGCCCATTGCACGTCAATCCACTTCTCCGGGCGGTTGCGGAATTCCGCAACGTTTTTGCAGGACTCGGTGTGAATCACTATGCCTCTTCCTGCGGTGACAAATCCCAGAATCAGATCGCCTGGCAGAGGATGGCAGCATTTGGCGAAGGTCACCACCATACCCTCCGTGCCCTTGATCATTAGTGGCCGGTGTGTAGTACGCTCGCCTCCTTTGAGCCATCCCGGCACATAGCGCGTCAGGACATCCTTGATGCCCCGGCTGCGTTCGCTTGCTTCCTTTGCTGCGGGCGCCAGGCGACGCGCCACCAGAGCGGCCATACGGTTGCCCAGGCCGATATCCTCATACAGGCTTTCAATGGACTTGAGCTTGAGTTCTTCAAGTACCAGGGTTAAACGTTCGTGCGGCAGTTTGGCGAGGGTGGTGTTGAACTCCGCCAGTGATTTTTCCAGCAGCCGCCTACCCAGGCTTATGGCCTCTTCACTCTTGAGGTTCTTCAGGTAATTTCGGATGTTGGCGCGTGCCTTGCCCGTTACCACGAAATTGAGCCAGGCCGGGTTCGGTTGCGCGCCAGGAGCAGCAACGATCTCGACGGTCTGGCCGTTGTTCACCGGCGTGCTGAGCGGTGCCAGATGCCGGTCGATCTTCGCCGCTACGCAGCTATTGCCGACATCGGTATGCACCGCGTAGGCGAAATCCACGGCGGTTGCCCCGCGTGGCAGGCGCATGATCCTGCCCTTGGGGGTGAATACGTAGACCTGATCCGGGAACAGGTCGATCTTGACATTTTCAATGAATTCCAGTGAATTGCCGGCACTTTTCTGAATTTCCAGCAGTTCGCGCAGCCACTCGCGGGCGCGCGCCTGTGCGCCGCCGACCTTGTCACCCACTTTGTATGACCAGTGCGCGGCGATGCCCGATTCGGCCACCTTGTCCATGTCTTCGGTGCGTATCTGAATCTCGATAGGCCCGCTATACGGTCCAAATAGAACGGTATGCAAGCCCTGGTAGCCATTCGATTTGGGGATGGCGATGTAATCCTTGAACTTGCCAGGCACGGGCTTGTAAAGGTTGTGCGCGACGCCCAGCGCCCGGTAACAGGCGTCCACCTTGTCGACGATGACGCGGAAGGCGTAGACGTCAAACACCTCGGAGAAAGAAAGGTGCTTGTTGTGCATTTTCTGGTAAATACTGTAGAGGTGTTTCTCGCGCCCCAGGACGCGCCCCGCCAAACCTTCCTGGCTGAGACGCTCCTCAATGGCTGTGGCGATTTTGTGCAAGACCTCCTTGCGATTGCCGCGCGCCTTGCGCACCGCCTCGGCAAGGATACGGTAACGCAAGGGGTAGAGGGCGGCAAACCCAAGTTCCTCCAGCTCCAGGCGCAGCGTGTTGAGACCCAGGCGATTGGCGATGGGAACATAAATCTCCAGGGTTTCACTCGCAATGCGACGGCGCTTGTCGGGCGCCATGGCGCCCAGGGTGCGCATGTTGTGCAGCCGGTCGGCGAGTTTGACCAGAATGACGCGGATATCGCGCACCATGGCCAGCACCATTTTGCGGAAATTTTCGGCCTGGGCTTCAGCCTTGGAGCGGAATTTGATCTGGGTGAGCTTGCTGACGCCGTCTACCAGCTCGGCGACTTCCTCGCCAAACTGATCACTCAGATATTCCTTGCCCGTACCGGTGTCCTCGATGACATCGTGCAGGATGGCGGCCATGATGCTCTGGTGGTCCAGGTGCATCTCGGCCAGGATGCGCGCCACGGCCAATGGGTGGGAGATGTAGGGTTCGCCGGAGAGACGTTGTTGCCCCTCGTGCGCCGCCTCGCCAAATTGATAGGCGCGGCGGATCTGGGCTATCTGGTCATGCTCGAGATAGGCGTCGAGCATGACGCACAAATCATCTATCGAAAACGCCGGGCCGACTTTGGCGCCATGATAAACAACGCCAGCGTTGGTCTCGACGTTGGCGGGAAGTGGGAGATCGAATGCTGAGCTGGGTGTGTTTGTTGGCAACGGAATAAGGTATTAGTGTCGTGAATCATAAGTAGCGGAACAAGATAAAATGGATGGATTTTTCCGCAGGGCAAGGCGCGAGGAGGCGACATAGCCGACTCTATGGCAACGACGAGCAACGCCGCCATGCGGAAAAAGACACCATTTTATGTTTCGATATTTATGATTCACGACACTACTCTATACCTCCCCCTGCAGCTCCTCTTCCTGAACCTGGGATACACCGGCGTGCTCTGCGGCGACAACCTCATCCAGAATCGAGCGGTCTACCCGGCCTGCGGCGATCTCGCGCAATGCCACCACCGTCGCCTTGTCATTCTCCCAGGCAACCATCGACTGAGCGCCCGAGGCGAGCTGCCGTGCGCGTCTGGCGGCTACCAGCACAAGCTGAAAACGGTTATCGACGTTGGTAAGGCAATCTTCTATTGTTACGCGTGCCATAAGCAAGGCTCCTAAAAGCGGTTATCGGACTGATTTATATTTGAAATTATACTCTAGTTGCAATGCGCGATGCGCAGCTATTTTCAGATGGCAGCCAGCAGGTCCGCCAGAAGTTTTTCCAGGCGCCGGGTCTGTGCCGCCATTCTATGCCGCCGCGCCCGGACGATGGCCTGCAAATCCGCCAGGGCAGTGTCGAAGTCGTCGTTTACCACCAGATAATCAAACTCGGTGTGATGTGACATTTCAGTGACTGCTTCGCGCGTGCGCCGCGCGATCACCTCATCGCTATCCTGTCCACGCGCGCGCAGGCGCAGCTCCAGGATGGCACGCGACGGCGGCAGGATAAATATACCGACACTCTCCGGAATTTTTTGTCGCACCTGCTGCGCGCCTTGCCAGTCGATCTCCAGAATGACATCGAGTCCCTCGCGCACTTTATCCAGCGCGCCAGTCAGCGAGGTGCCATAAAAATTGTCGAATACTCGGGCATATTCGACAAAGGTTCCAGCCTCAATCATGGCGCCAAACGTGGCCTGATCAACGAAATGATAATGCACGCCATCCTGTTCGCCTGGGCGCGTCGGGCGGGTGGTGTGCGACACGGATACGCTGATCCCTGCTGTTTTCTCAACCAATGCCTTAACAAGGCTGGTTTTTCCCGCGCCGGAGGGGGCGGATATGATATATAAAGTTCCCTGAGGTACAGAAACGTTGTTGGTGTTTGACATAAATCCCGGCTCACAGCCTAGTATTGAATCAATGGTAATCGCGGAAAGCCAGAAGGCCGCTTTAATGTCCTTCACATTTGCCAGGTATAGGCGCCTGGGCAAACACAAAATAAGCGATTACGTTGATTATGCCAGTCGGCACCAAAAACAAAAACCCCAGACTGTGCCGGGGTCAAATCGACGCTTATGGAGTCAGGGCTGTCCCATTAAAAACTTTGTTTCAAAACAAACTGAAGGGACGAATTGCCCCATCCTGCTTTTTTGCGCAAAGCTTTCAAGCTGGTATCCTTAAAGTTCTTTTTGGCGTTGTTGAGCATGTTGAGAGCGAAATGGCGAATGAGTTTCCCCCTGTTTTTCGTCTTCCAGAGCGTGTGTTTCATGCTACCAGTTTTTCCTCGTGCTGCGCACTAACCCAGTCATTCAAGAACTGGGTTGGCGACTTGTAGCCAAGGGGCGAGTGCCGCCGTTTCCGGTTGTAGAACGCCTCTAATGTACTCAAAGGACATCGTCGACATCTCTGTCCGTGTCGCGTAGCGCATCCCATGCACACGCTCGTTTTTGAAGCTGTTGAACCAGCTCTCCGTCGGGGCACTATGCCCCAAGGGCAGGCTGCGCGCTCCCAGCAGTTACCCTTGCGACTCATCGAACAGACCATGCCGAACTGGCTTGCATACTGGCTGCCCCGGCCGGAGTGATGCATCAGCCCCGGCGCAGGTTTCCTGCGGCATTGCCACCTTTAACGCCATGGTCAGCGCATCCGTCACGATGTCCGCCGTCATACGAGGCTTCAGCGACCACTCCACTATCTCGCGATTGAACAGGTCGAGCACAATGGCCAGGTACAGCCAGCCCTCGTCCGTCCACAGGTAGGTGATGTCGGAGGTCCAGACCTGGTTGGGGGCCGTCGGTGTGAAGTTCCGATCCAACAGATTCTCTGCCACCGGTAGGCCGTGCCTGGAGTCCGTCGTCACCTTGTAACGCAGCTTGTGGCAGGCGTGGATGTCGTTCTCTCGCATCAGACGCTCTACCCTTTTCTTGCCGGCTTCAAATCCCCGCGCACGCAATTCATGAACCATCCGGAGGCTACCGTAGATGCCCTTGAATTCGGCGTGAATCGCTTGAATAAGCGCCAGCATTTGTGCGTCCGTCAGCCGCTTTCGTTCAGCGTTTCCAGGCTCGATAGCCGCTGACACTGACACCCAGCACTACGCACTACGCACACATTGCCCCCTTCACGGGGATTTCGGTCAGCTCAAACACCTTGCGTTCAGCATCAATCCAACAGCCCCTCCAGGCCATGGGAAAGTCGCGCGGCGGTCGATGCGCTGGGCAACCCTGTGAGGTTGCTGCTCACCGAGGGACAAGCGTCCGAGCATGGGCAAGCGGACGCATTGATTGAGGGTTTTCAGGCGGATTATGTCCTGGCCGACAAAGGATATGATTCCGACCATTTCGTGGGCATTATTCTTGAGAATGGCGCCATCCCGGTGATTCCATCAAGAAGCCACCGGAAGGAGCCACGAGATTACGATAAAGTACTGTATAAAGAGCGTAATCTTGTAGAACGGTTATTTCAGAAGTTGAAACATTATCGTCGGATAGCAACGCGGTATGAGCGATTGGCGAGAAACTATCAGGCGATGCTTTGTTTGGTATCCGCAGTAATTTGGTTGGCGTGATTGAGAGCGCCCACTAGGGGTTCACATAGGGGTGCACAGAAAGTATGCGCTTCCATGATATGAGGTGTAACGGTAGGAAACAAAAAAGCCGCGTGGTTAGCGGCTTTCATGGGGTTTGTGGGATGGGGTGAGACGGGGTGGAATGCTACTCAATGTTTTGTATCTGTTCGCGCATTTGCTCAATAAGCACTTTCATCTCCACCGAGGCACGGGTGGTTTCGATGTCCGCCGATTTGGAACCCAGGGTGTTGGTCTCGCGGTTGAATTCCTGCATGAGGAAATCCAGCCGTCGCCCAACGGGTTCGCTCTGATTCAATGTCCGGCGCATTTCTTCGACGTGGCTGCCCAGCCGCTCCATTTCTTCGTCCACATCTATTTTTTGTGCCAGCAGCGCCATTTCCTGTTCCAGACGCGCCGGGTCCAGCTCGGCCTTGATTTCGGCCAGACGATTGGCCAGCCGCTCACGAAACCGTGCCCTGATCTCCGGCAGGCGCGCCCGCACTTGCGTCACCAACGCCGACAGGGCATCGCAACGTTGTTCAAGCATTACTTGGAGCCGTGCCCCTTCGCGGGCGCGGGCTTCCGCCAGACTTGCCAGTGTCTCATCCAGCAATAACAGGGCGGCTGCGCATACTGGCTCCAGGTCGGTCTCCACCGCCTGTAGCGCGCCGGGCCAGCGCAGGATGTCCAACGAATTGACGGGGGCGGAGCTGTAGAGAAGGCGATCTACCTCGCGGCTGGCTTGTACCAGGCGGCTGACGAATTCTTTATTGAGCACAAGCTCGGCGGGCGTCTGGGATGCTGACTGGAAGCGCAGATGGCACTCCACCTTGCCACGGTGGAGCCTGAGCGCAACACGCTCCCTGACCTGCGGCTCCAGCCCGCGCAACTCCTCGGGCAGGCGGATGGATGCCTCAAGAAAACGGTGATTGATCGAGCGCAACTCCCACGCGAGGGCGCCCCATTCGGTATTCTGCTCCTGGCGCGCGAAGGCGGTCATACTGCGTATCATTTGATGGTTTCCTTTTGGCTATTGCCACGTCCGGCTTTACGCTGCTGCCACCATGGCAATGTGCCCGAAGGAAGGCAGGCGCGCCCACATAAAAATGAAGAATTCTTTGCCCCCCGCCAATCATAGGCCAAAATGAATAGCGGGGGCTGCCGATAAATTCAAACATTAATGATGTTTATCACTGCCGTACATGGTTGCTGAATGTAACAGCATGCGTCAAGCCTATTTCGCCGTGGCCCAGCAAATGAATCTCCGTTCAATGCGTGGTTTCTGGGTGTTGGCACTGCTGCTCCTGGCGTGCCCGGTTTTTCATGGGCAAAAAACACGCCATTACTGAAAAGCTGACGCTTTTCGATTGAAAACAAAAGATTCAATCCCCCCCTCAAACCCGATCGGATCCGCCTGGAGGAAACGCCCCATAGCCGGATCATACACCCGCGCGTTCATGTGGATCAAACCCAGGCCGTCGGTTTTGGTGGTCTTCTCGTAGTGGATGCCGTCGTTCCAGCGCGGGTTGAGGTAGACGGTGGTTTCACCGTAGAGGTATTGATCGCCCATGTCGGATTTGGCGGTGATGTTGCCATCCGCTGAATAGGCATAGGTCTTGGGCGCGGTGTTGCTGGCGATGTCGTAAGGGGTGGTGAAATATCAAATGCGTCAACCAGCAACGATGCTTTATAATCTTTATTTAGTGGTGTGGCATTATCATGCCAAGCGGTACCCGAAAAAATGCTGAATACCGTGACTCAACAAGCGTCGTGAGGAGAGATCATCATGCAGCCGCAGGTACAGCATGTGCTTGAAAAACTGGAACACCTCTCACCCGATCGCCTGGCGGAGGTGGAAGACTTCATCGACTTTTTACAACAACGCGATCAGGACAAGCGTTTGCGGCGGGATTTCGCACGTTCATCCGAAGCCGCTTTCGCCAAAGTCTGGGACAACGACGACGATGCCATCTACGACACCCTATAATTTCGGCGATGTGGTGTTGGTGGCCTTTCCGTTCACCAACCTGCAAGCCACCAAGAAACGCCCTGCTGTCATCATCAGCCGCCAGACCTACCAACAGACTCGGCCCGATGTGATCCTGATGGTCATCACTGGCCAAATCAGGCAACCACTGGCCACCGGCGAGGCCATTTTGCAAGACTGGCAGGCGGCGGGTTTGGCCAAACCCTCTTTGTTTAAGCCGCTCATCGCCACCCTTGAGCAAAACCAGATCGTCAAGGTCATGGGGCAGTTGTCGGACTCCGACCGCGAACGCGTAGTGAAAGTGATTCAGAGCATTTTGGGCGAGTGAGGTGAAGATGTCCGCGCGAGGCGCAGGTGCATGTCAAATTGTAAGCCAAGTAGCGCGTAGCTTGGGTTGAGCGAGAGCGAAACCCAGGCTACCGTATTCCCGGTAATATGCCTGAAGGCACGCTCAAATTACCGGACCAAAGCACCGATTATCGTTTTATCAACCCCGTTGATGGAGGTCGCAGCATGCAACCCTTGAAGAAAGAAGCGATGGACACCCTCGCCAATCTCCCCGATAACGCGGACATTGACGAGATCATGTACCACCTGTATGTGCTCGATAAAATCCGCAAGGGTCGGGAGGCGGTGGAGCAGGGCCATACGATCAGCCATGATGACTTAAGGCGCGAGGTTGAGCAGTGGTAATCTGGTCGGCACCCTCCAAGGCTGATTTGCGCCATATTTTCGAGTACATCGCCCACGATTCGCACCACTATGCCAGGAAGGTCACGCAGGAAATCATGAACAAGACCGCCATATTGAACGAATTGCCCCACATCGGCCGGGCGGTGCCGGAGGTCGGTGACAACAGTGTACGAGAGCTTTCCCTTTACACCTACCGCATCATCTACGAAATCAGCGGGAAAAACGTGCTTATCCTCGCTGTGGCGCATAAACGGCGAGGGTTGCAGGCGGCGGAGATTCCGCGTCATCTGTAACCTGTCAGGAGCGAGGTAGTCTGGGTTGAGCGAGAGCGAAGCCCAGGGTTCACAGCATCCGTAGCCAAAAAGCCCCGGGTTTCGCAAAAACGCTCAACCCAGGCTACCGCGCTTTAACCAGTTCAGCAACTCGTAGCAAATCGTCTTCGCTTTCAAAAAGCAAGTAGCCCGCATGAAGCAGAGCGCAATCCGGGGAACAACCACCGCAACATCAGCATCCAATCCAATAGCCGTATTGCCCCGACGCGGGGTTCCCCGGATTGTCATCCGGGCTACTTGCTTGATGATTCGCCAACGAGTAGAAAAAACAGCGTCGCCGCCCGGGAGTGACCAGATGCAATGCATGTGATTCCCCGTGAAGGGGGCAATGCCGGCAACAGTACCCAGGCATTAATGGCGAACGGTAGTGTTTGCCGTACCCGTTCAACGCCTTCGCGCAGCGCCGCCCGGACATCGGGATCGATCAAAAACGGTTGGCGCCGATACGTATTTACCGTGAAGAAATAGGTGGCTCCGCCGATTGTCGCACGCCGGTAGTTGGGCATGATAGTTCATCCAGGCAATCGAAGGTTGAAAACCCAATGGTAGTGATTTTTTTGGCATTGTTATGGCGGGTGTGACCCGCCCTACCAGGCTTGCCGCGTTTTAAAGCCACCTCTTATCTCAACCCATGTGTTCGTATCGAGTATAGAATCGTGATCTCGTGAGAGTTGAATGTTTTCTGGGAACTCAAACTTGGATTCCAACAAACCAAAATCAATTGGATTCTCCAATAAACAACGCCATCCATCGGGGTCCAAATGGAATGCATCGTTATAAACTAACTTATTGCCAGATGACAACAACGCTTGGACAATCACTTCCAGATGCCCAAAAGGTTTTCTCAAATCATTCGATTTGGCCAGGATACTAAGCTTTGTCATTTTGGCGCCACCCTATTCGTCAGGGGGTAGGAAACGATTGGCCTTATTTTTCCCTCAGTAATTAGAGCTTCAAAAGGCGGGGTAGGCCCATAAGCCTTGCTAACTTGGTTTACGGAGGGAACATACAACTGAGGCAAACCTCCTCGTCCAAACTGAATATTGGCTCGCGTGATTGCCATAGCAGCTGGCATATCCTCAAGAATCTCAAAAGCTGTTACGCCATTTCGGAACAATCCTCCTCGGGGTGCTGATTGAAGTCCTTGGAAAAGTGTTGTGGCATCGTCACCGGCACGACGTATTGCGCCTTGAGTTGTCATAAAACCACTTAACCCAGGCTCACCTGCATAAACAATAGTTCCTTCTTTAAGCGTGATGAGCCGCCAACTATCCACACCAGGATAAATGCCAGAACCTTGTCTTAAGGCTGCTGCTTCCGCTGCTGCAAATGTTCCCCTTGCAGCACCACTCGCAAAAATTTCCGCCCTGATCGGCATCAGGAGCAGAAGATCCGGCGTTAAGCGCTCTATTGGTCTATCAAACTGCGGCCCGCAGCATCCAATCGATATGCGATTTACGTTTGATCCCGTAAAGAAGTCGATTATCGACGCCGCTACGTTGAAACTTGTTTGTGGTGTGGTGCAAGTACCTCGCTGTGAACAGTTGGAAACATATCCGGTCTCCTGGCCGGAAAGATCAACCAATGAGGT
>CAMTYI010000055.1:0-6844 GCA_947085925.1 uncultured Gammaproteobacteria bacterium | reverse complement strand
GGCGCGGCAGTTGATGGTGTATTTCGCCAATCCCACCCATGTTTTTTCGTTGCCGCTGGCGTTGCTGGGGACGCCTTTTCAGCGCCGTGTATGGCAGGCGCTGTGCGAGGTGCCGCCCGGTAAACCATGCCGCTATGGTGATGTGGCCCAGCGGCTGGCCAGCGGTCCGCGTGCGGTGGGTGGGGCGTGCCGGGCCAACCCTATTCCGATCATTGTGCCGTGCCATCGCGTTGTCAGCGCGAGCGGACTCGGAGGATATTCTGGCGAGGTTTCAGGCGAGGGGCTGGCTATCAAACGCTGGCTGCTGGATCATGAAAGCCGAGTGTGATGCAGACCGCGCCGCCATTGAGGTGTTTCTCGATGCGATCTGGATGGAGCGCGGCTTAAGCGCCAATACCCTGGCGGCTTATCGCACGGATCTTTCCGGTTTTGCGGCATGGCTGGCGCCGCAGGGCAAGGCGCTCATTTTCGCAGGGCCGGGGGATTTGTCCGGTTATATGGCGACGCGCAAGCATGCCCGTTCCATGGCGCGCCTGCTGTCCTGTTTGCGGCGGTTTTATCAGTATCTGGTGCGGGAGGGGCGTTTGGATGCCGATCCCAGTGCGCGTATTGATGCACCCAAGCTGGGGCATCCCTTGCCCAAGTCGCTGACCGAAGCCGAGGTGGAGGCATTGCTTGACGCGCCGCCGACGGAGGAAGTGTTGGGATTGCGCGATCGCGCCATGCTGGAGTTGCTCTATGCCAGCGGCCTGCGTGTTTCAGAGCTGGTTAACGCGGGTGTTGCGCAGGTGAATTTAAGCCAGGGCGTGGTGCGTGTCACAGGCAAGGGCGGTAAGGAACGCCTTGTCCCGATTGGTGATGAGTCACAGTTATGGCTGGAGCGTTATCTGCGCGAGGGGCGGCCTGAACTGCTGAAAGGAAGGCTCTGCGACGCCCTGTTTGTGACGCAACGCGGCGCTGCGATGACGCGTCAGGCGTTCTGGTATCTGATCAAGCGCTATGCGCAAACCGCCGGAATTGCCGTCGCCAAAATTTCCCCGCATACGCTGCGCCACTCGTTCGCTACCCATCTGCTGAATCATGGCGCTGATTTGCGCGTTTTGCAGATGCTGCTCGGGCACAGTGACTTATCCACCACGCAAATTTATACTCATGTCGCAAAAGAGCGGTTGAAAAGCCTGCATGCCAGGCATCATCCGCGTGGTTGATATTATTTGCTGGAGGTTTTAAAGACATATGCCATCCTTTGACGTGGTATCTGAAGTAAACATGCCGGAAGTGCGTAATGCGGTGGATCAGGCGAACCGTGAGATCGCCACGCGCTTTGATTTCAAGGGGTCGGGCGCGCATATTGAGCAGGCCGATACGGTGGTCACCCTCCATGCCAGCAGCGAATTCCAGATTGATCAGATGCTGGATATTATGCTGGGCAAGTTCGCCAAGCGTGGCGTGGATATTGCGTGTCTTGATAAGGGCAAGGTGGAGGCCGCCGGTAACAAGGCGCGCCAACCGCTTACTGTGCGCCAGGGGATTGATGCCGATCAGGCCAGAAAGATTGTGAAACTTATCAAGGACAGCAAGGCCAAGGTGCAGGTTGCGATTCAGGGCGAGCAGGTGCGTGTTACCGGCAAGAAGCGCGATGATTTGCAAGAGGTGATTGCGCTGTTGCGCCAGTCCAAGCTTGATCTGCCTGTGCAGTTCACCAATTTCCGCGATTAAGGCGATAATGATGATTAAAAAAGCGTTTCTGATGATACTGCTTGCAGTCTCCGGATCCCAGGCTGTGATGGCGGATGATGCCGATGTGGCTGAAATCAACAAGGCATTTCAGGTGTTGGTGCCGGGTGCCAAGCCGGACAGCATCACACCGTCCTCGATTCCGGGCATGTACGAAGTTACGCTTGGCGCGGATGTGGTTTATATATCGAAAAATGGCCGCTATCTGCTGCAAGGTGATTTAGTGGATTTGCAGACGAAGAAAAATCTGACGGAAGGGAAACGTTCCGCAGGACGCCTCAAGCTGGTAAATTCCATGCGGGAAGACAAAATGATTGTGTTTGCACCGGCAAAGGTGAAACACACGATTACGGTGTTTACGGATATCGACTGTGCCTACTGCCGGAAAATGCACACGGAAATGTCCGCGTTGAATCAGCTTGGCATCAAGGTGCGCTACCTCCTGTATCCGCGCGCCGGGGTGAACTCTGAATCGTATGAAAAGGCGGTATCCGTGTGGTGCATGAAGGATCATAAAACGGCGCTGACGGCGGCAAAGGCCACCGGCACTATTGCAAAGAAGACTTGCGATAATCCGGTGCGTGAACATATGGCGCTGGCCGACAGTGTGGGGGTGACTGGCACGCCTACTCTGGTTATGGAGGATGGCAGGGTGTTGCCGGGCTATGTTCCGGCGCAGCGTTTGAGCAAGTTGCTGGATGACGCCAGCGCGAATAAAGTGAATTAAAAACGGTGTGAAGTGCTTTACAAAATGCCAAAATGTAGTGCATGATGATCGTCTGGTTAGATTTTACGGTTGGATAGGCCTGCAACGATTATTATCCATGGGACGGGGTGCAAGGATGGGGTACGGACGCGCGATCGCCACGGAGTGACGCGGGGTAAGGATGCCCGACGGGAGTAGTGGAAAGGCGGCCTTCGGGCCGCCTTTCTTTTTTCGGGGTTAACGCACAGGCAGAATCGCATTCTCGATTCGCTTTGCGCCTTTCGTTGCGTCGGATGGATAGGCGGGTAGCGGCGGCATGGTGATGATTTTACCCGCAGTCAGCGCCAGGCCTTTGCGGTAACAATCAAGGGCATTTTCCTGTTCCCCCAGCCGCTCCAGTAGCTGCCCCAGCATCTGATAGGTTTCAGGTTTGGCGCCCGTGCTAATGCTGCTCTCAAGGTAACGGCGTGCCTTGCCCCACAGGCGGTTGCGCAGGCTCAGGTGGCCCAGCGTCAGCAGCAGCGTGGCATTATTCTCGTGGTCTTTTAGCCATGCTTCGGCGCGGGCAAGCTGCTTTGCCGGATCGGCCCCGGCAGCCAGTCCATAGAGATAGACCAGGGCGTCGCCCCAGTTTTTCTGGATGGCCTCCTGCAACATTGTTTCTGCCTGCTCACCCGCGCCTTGGGCGATGAGGGCGCTGGTATATTCGGACAAGATGCTTTCGTGTTGACGCAATTTCTGCGGTACCTGCTGCCAGGCTTTTACCAGCGCCAGTGAATCGGTGCCTTGTGCGGCGCGGGCCAATAGCCGCGCATGGGCCGTGAGTTCCAGATTATCGGCGCTTTGGTTATCCATGACGCCGGTCCGGCGCAAATCGGGCAGTAGCTCAAGCAGGTGTTGCCATTCCTGTGATTCGATATATAAGGCCATGAGAAGCTTCAGCACAGCGGTGTTTTTGTGCGCGGTGCCGCGCAGTTTGTGCAGTGTGGTGAGCGCCTGTCCGGTCTGTCGATGGGCGATTTGCAGGGTGGCTTGAGTTAAGCCTGTTGCGACATCATGGCCGGGTTTGCACTGTTGTGCCAGTTGCAGATAATTGTCGCGCCGCTCATCGGCGCCTTGCTCCTGTGCGGCGCGCGCGGCGGCGAGATAGTTGATGAGCGGTGTCTCGCTGTGTTCGGTATGTTTGGTGAGTTCTTTCTCTGCTGCTGCCCAATCACCCTCAGCCAATTTAACCAATCCATGTGTAAGCGCGGTACGCGCCCTGTTCAGCCGCTTCTGTTTCTGCAAGTGTGCCAGCCGTTTTGGGAAGCGCCGCATTGCCGTCCAAAGGCGCAGTACATAGTGAAAAGCGAAAAAGGCCAGCAACAGCACAATCACAAGCAGCACGAGGCTGGTTTCCAGTGTCCACTCGCGATAAACGATCTGGACATAGCCCGGATCGCCCGATACCGCCATGCCGATGCCGACGGCGGCAATCAGGGCAAGCAGCACATAGGTCAATAGTTTCATGGAGGTGACTTATCTTGATTGCTGCTCTGAACGGCAGGTGTCACAGGATTGGCGATGGCACCACTATTGTGTGCGAGCCATGCGCGCAAGGTTTTTAGCGAGGGGGAAATGTCCGGCAGCGGCGGTGCAAGATCCATTTTTTCAAGCCGGGTTATGGCGTCTTGTGCGGCTTTGGCGGCGGCATCCTGCTCAAAATAGCGGGCCAGCCAGTCACGCGCGGTCGACAGGCTCATGTGCAAGGTCTTGGTGTCGCGCCGCAGCAGGGCAAGGCGCGCAGTTTCCAATGCCAGACGCAGATTGTGGCGCAGGAAAAAACGCTGATCGGGGCTTGCCAGCGGCAGGACGGCCTGATCGGTGCGCCTGATTACCACCAGGCTTTTTAGTTCTTGCCAGGCGCCGCCCCAGAAATTTTGTGTCTCACGAGGTAGCGATGCGGTGGGTGCCTTGGTTTGCGACCCCAGCGGTGTCCATCGTTCCACCTGATTTTGCAGGCTGTTGAGCGTCAAGGAGGCACCGGCGATATCCGGTTGCGGTACGGCCTTTAATTGGGTGATTTCATCGATTAACTGTTGGCGCGCTTCAAGCAGGGCGGGGTCGGCCGTTTCCCCCAGGTGCTGATTGGCCTCTTCCAGGGCGGTGATGGCGGTGGATACATCCTGCTCCAGAAGCAGGCGGTGGCTGGCGATGCGCATCAGATATTCGGCATCGGATGCCGTCGAAAAGTCATGGCTTTTTTCCATGCTGGTGCGCATTTCCTGCGTGACGGCGCGCAATGCCTGCTGCTCGGCCCGCAGTTCCTCCAGGCCTTTGAGTTCGCTTTTGATCGTGCTGTCCAGCATGCGCAGCGCGGTGCTGGTTTGGGCTATATCATTATTGAGCGCCTGCTGGCTGGTCCAGAGGAAATAACCCGCTGCGCCCAGGCCGAGTGTGAGCAGCAGCGCAAGCAACGCCAGAAATAGTGCTGGGCCGCTCCTACGCATCGACACGCCCGCAGTATTATCGCGCGGGGTGGCGGATGCTTCTGGCTTTTTGGGCGGTTCCACCGGGGGGGTGTGGCCGGTTGACGCTGGCTCCACGCTGGAATGCCCGGATGTTTTACCCTGAAGGGCATTGGTTTCGCTGTCGCTCATATCGTATTCACAGACGAAACGCGCTCAGTAGTACACCAGTCCCTAATCGCCGCCACCAGTCCCGCATCGCTGGCCTCGCTTGCTATCAGTGGCGGGCAGACAAAGCCAAGTTCGTTTGCCAAGTCTGCGGTGCGCTGGCTGATTACCACCAGGGGTATATAAAGCAGCCATTCCCTGCCCGTTTCGCCCGCCATTTCCCACAGGTTGCGCAGGCTCTCGTTGCTGGTTACGACGATAGCATCAATTCCGGCATCCATAACGCTGCTGAAGTCCCCTGCGGGTTTGCCGCGCCGGTAGACTTCTGCGTATTCCACCTGCGCGCCGCGCTCTCTGAGTGTGTCGCCCAGCAGTTCGCGGCCACCCTCACCACGGAAGATCACTATCCTTTTGGACGCGACATCTCGCATCACGTCCAGGGCGAGTAACGCCTCGCTATTGAACTGCTGGTGGGGGCGGATATCGACAGGTCTGCTGCGGCGCTCCAACTCCTCGGCAGTACGCGCGCCCACCGCAGCCACCTTCAGGTGTGGCGGCCAGTCGTGGCGTGGCGACAACAGATCCATCGTCTTGCTCACGGCATTGGCGCTGATGAAGATGGCAATATCGAATTCATCGAGACGGTCGAGGAGCTTGCGAGCCGCGTTGATGTCCTGCGGATCGAGGATTTCAATCGCGGGAAGCAGCACCGCGCGCCCGCCCTCGGCCTCGATCAGTTCGCACAAGCGCTGTGACTGCTGGGCCGGGCGTGTGACTAATACGGTTATGCCTTCCATTGCGGGTTTCCGGGTCATGGTGGAGTGGGGAGGGCGTCCTGATAGACATCTTTCAGGATTGCGGCGGCGCCACGTTTCAGCAAATCTTCAGCAAGCGCTATGCCAAGTTGCTCCGCCTCTTCCTGAGGCCCGCTAACTTCACCACGCACCACCTCGCTGCCATCAGGGCGGCCCACCAGACCGCGCAGGATGAGATTGTTGCCGTCGAGCACGGCGTATCCGGCGATGGGTACTTGACACCCTCCCTCCAGACGCCGGTTCATGGCACGCTCCGCCGTGACGCGGATATGGGTGGGCGCGTCATTTAATGATGCTAGCAGGGCGTGGATACGCGCGTCATCCTCGCGGCATTCGATGCCCACCGCGCCTTGCCCCACAGCGGGCAGCGAGACGCGGGTATCCAGATATTCCGTGATGCGTTCCGCCATCCCCAGGCGCAACAGCCCGGCGCTGGCGAGGATGATGGCGTCGTATTCGCCTGCGTCAAGTTTCGCAAGACGTGTGTTGACATTGCCGCGTAGCGTGAGGATATTCAGGTCGGGTCGCTTCTCATTCAGTTGGCACTGGCGGCGCAGGCTGGAAGTGCCTACCCGCGCGCCTTGCGGCAAGTCATTCAGGCTGGAGTATGTGTTCGAGACAAAGGCATCGCGCGCGTCTTCACGTTCACATACCACTGCCAGGTGCAGGCCGGGCGGGAATTCCGCAGGCACGTCCTTCATGGAATGCACCGCGATATCGGCGCGCCCCTCCAGCATGCCCTGCTCCAGCTCTTTGACGAACAGCCCTTTGCCGCCGATCTTGGCCAGCGGGCTGTCGAGGATCTTGTCGCCTTGGGTGGTCATCTTTAACAACTCCACCTGAAGCCCAGGATGGGCCTCCAGCAGTCTGTCGCGGACATATTCGGCCTGCCACAGGGCTAATGGGCTTTTGCGGGTGGCGATGCGGACTCTATTTGTGGGCATGTGCGAACCAGGTTTTGATGTTTTGGG
>CAMTYI010000054.1:0-5571 GCA_947085925.1 uncultured Gammaproteobacteria bacterium | reverse complement strand
TTCCCTACACGACGCTCTTCCGATCTTGACGACGGTCAAGAGTTCGCCCGACCTCACCCTCGTGGTGCATCTGCTCTCGCCGGATGAGCGTTACGACGCCGTCTACCTGCGCAACTATGCACTGCTCAACGTGAAGGATGCGCTGGCGCGGGTGTCGGGTGTGGGCCAGGTGCTGATTTTTGGCGCGGGCGATTATTCGATGCGGGTGTGGCTCGATCCGCAAAAGGTGGCGGCGCGCAATCTCACCGCCAGCGATGTGGTGGGTGCGATCCGTGAGCAAAATCTACAAGTGGCCGCAGGCGTGATCGGCGCGCCGCCCACGCCTGCGGGTGTGGACTTTCAACTGAGCGTCAACGCTGCGGGAAGGCTCGTTACCGAAGAACAGTTCGGCGACATCATCATCAAGGCAACACCCGCAGGCGCAATCACCCGCTTGCGTGATGTGGCGCGCATCGAGCTGGGTGCCAGCGGTTATGCCTTGGGCAGCCTGCTCAACAATAAATCCGCCGTGGCAATTCCTATCTTCCAGGCGCCAGGATCGAATGCGCTGGAGCTGTCCGACAATGTGCGCAAAACCATGGCGGAACTCAAACGCGGATTTCCGCAGGGCGTCGATTACAAGATCGTTTACGACCCCACCGTGTTCGTGCGCGACTCGATCAAGGCGGTGGTGAAAACACTGCTGGAAGCCGTGGCGTTGGTGGTGCTGGTAGTGATCCTGTTTTTGCAGACATGGCGCGCCTCGGTGATCCCGCTGATTGCCGTGCCGGTCTCGATTATCGGCACATTCGCACTGCTGTGGGCATTTGGCTTTTCGATAAACACCCTGACCTTGTTTGGCCTGGTGCTTGCCATCGGCATCGTGGTGGATGACGCCATCGTGGTAGTGGAGAATGTCGAGCGTAACATCGGGCTGGGATTAAACCCGCGCGAGGCAACGTACAAAGCCATGCAGGAAGTGAGCGGCCCGATCATCGCCATCTCGCTGACCTTGTGCGCCGTGTTCGTTCCACTGGCCTTTGTCAGCGGACTGACGGGGCAGTTCTACAAGCAGTTTTCCCTGACCATTGCGATTGCGACGGTTATTTCCGCCTTTAACTCGCTCACCCTCAGCCCGGCATTGTGCGCGCTCCTGCTGAAATCGCACAAAGCGCCCAAGGATCGTCCGTCACGGCTGCTGGATTTTTTATTCGGCTGGTTGTTCAGGCTCTTCAATCGCACCTTTTCCAGCGCGTCCAACGGCTATGTGCGCACCGTGGGCGGCGTACTCCAGCACAAGACCATCGCCATGCTGGTGTATCTGATTCTGATCGGCGCCGCCTATGTTGTCTTCAACAAGGTGCCGGCAGGTTTTGTGCCCAGCCAGGACAAGCAATACCTGGTGGGATTCGCGCAGCTTCCCGATGGGGCCTCGCTGGAGCGTACCGAAGAAGTGGTTCGCAAAATATCCCAAATCGGTCTTGAGCAGCCTGGAGTGCAAGACGCCGTCGCCTTCCCTGGATTGTCGATCATCGGGTTTACCAACAGCCCCAGCGCGGGGGTCGTGTTTTTCACGTTAAAAGATTTTGATGAACGCCAAGCACCCGATTTGTCAGGCTTCGCCATTGCCGGTGCCTTGAACCAAAAACTTTCCAGCATCCAGGGCGCTTTTATCGCTGCGTTTCCACCCCCGCCAGTGATGGGTTTGGGTTCGATCGGCGGCTTCAAAATGCAAATCGAAGACCGCGCCAATCTGGGCTATGAGGAGCTTTACGGCGCCACGCAGGGCTTGTTGATGAAGGCCTATCAAGAGCCGGGTTTGGCAGGTCTTTTTTCGACCTTTCAGATCAACGTGCCGCAGATCGACGCAGACATCGACCGCGTCAAAGCCAAGCGCCAGGGCGTGGCGGTCACCGATGTTTTTGACACCATGCAAATTTACCTTGGCTCGTTGTATGTAAACGATTTCAACCGCTTTGGCCGCACCTATCAGGTCATCGCCCAGGCAGACGGGCCATTCCGTTCGCACGCCGAAGACATCAGCCAACTGAAGACGCGCAATGCGGCGGGCGAGATGGTGCCGCTCGGTGCGGTGTTGGATATAAATCAAGGTTATGGGCCGGACCGGGTGTCGCGCTACAACGGCTATACCTCGGCGGATATCAACGGTGGCCCCGCGCCAGGCGTCAGCTCCGGGCAGGCACAGGCCATGATGGAAAAGCTCGCCAGGGAAAACCTGCCAAACGGCATCAGTTTTGAGTGGACGGATCTTACTTATCAGGAAATCCTGGCCGGCAACACCACCCTGCTGGTCTTTCCGCTGTGCGTGCTACTGGTATTTCTGGTGCTTGCCGCGCTGTATGAAAGCTTGAAATTACCGCTGGCGGTTATTCTGATTGTGCCGATGGGCCTGTTGTCAGCTATCGTGGGTGTTTGGCTCATGGGCAAGGACAACAACATCTTTACGCAAATGGGCTTTGTGGTGCTGGTAGGCCTGGCATGCAAAAACGCCATCCTGATTGTCGAGTTCGCCAAGGTGCTCGAAGACCAGGGCAGAGACGCCATGACTGC
Organism: uncultured Gammaproteobacteria bacterium; assembly: GCA_947085925.1. GTDB lineage: Bacteria > Pseudomonadota > Gammaproteobacteria > Ga007554 > LNEJ01. Next base: position 3,021 of record CAMTYI010000054.1, on the reverse strand, counting down.
CGCCCGCGAAGCCTGCCGCCTGCGTCTGCGCCCCATTTTGATGACCTCGCTGGCCTTCATCATGGGCGTGTTTCCGCTGGTAATCTCAAGCGGCGCAGGCGCGGAAATCCGCCAGGCGATGGGTGTCGCGGTATTCGCCGGCATGCTGGGCGTAACCTTCTTCGGTCTGTTGCTGACACCAGTGTTCTATGTGCTGCTAAGAGGTTGGAGTAAGCAACGTGCCGTCATTGATGCAACGGCTGCATCCACGGACTATCCTGGATAACCCTAAAAACTCAGTTATCCACGAAATACACGAAAAAACACGAAAACATTCAGGTGCATATTATGTGTTACTCATCACCCATCCCGTAACTTGCTGAAGCAATATGCCTTTTTTCGTGAGTTTCGTGTTTTTCGTGGAAAAAAGAGGTTTGAGCCTAGCTGCTGATTCATAAAAACTGAACAAGTAACACAAAGTTATTTGCTATCAACCGTGAAGAGCCTGGCTTACGATGGTCTTCTGCAACACTGGAGAAACTGCACATGATTATATTGCGTAAAAGCCAGGCGCGCGGCCATGCCAATCATGGTTGGCTGGACAGTTATCACACGTTTTCCTTCGCCAGCTATTACGATCCCGCGCACATGGGATTTTCCAGCCTGCGCGTGATCAACGATGACCGCATCACGCCCGACGCGGGTTTCGGCACGCACGGTCACAACGACATGGAGATCATCACCTATGTGCTGGACGGCGCATTGGAGCACAAGGACAGCATGGGCAATGGTTCGGTGATCGTTCCCGGCGACGTGCAGCGTATGAGTGCCGGCACCGGCATCACCCACAGCGAATATAATGCATCGAAAACAGAGACGGGGCATTTTCTGCAAATCTGGATTCTCCCGAATCAGACCGGCGTTACACCCAGTTATGAACAAGTGCATTTCAGCGAGGCTGACAAACGCGGGCGGTTACGCCTCATCGCATCGCCGGACGGTCGCGATGGCGCAGTTAAAATCCATCAAGACGCCTCTGTTTATGCAGCCGTACTCCATGCCGGTGACTTGGTAAGTCACGAATTGATGACGGGCCGAAAGGCGTATGTGCATGTGGCGCGTGGCGAGGCACAACTCAACAGCCAACCGCTGACCGAAGGCGATGGCGCATTTGTGAGTGATGAGCACAGCGTAAGTTTCACCACAAACAGCAAGGCAGAAATCCTGCTGTTTGATCTTGATTGATGACCCAACACACAAGGAGCATTGAGCATGACCAAGCTATTGTATATCGAGTCTTCACCCAGAAAAGAACGTTCCGCCTCCATCGAAGTCAGCAAGGTATTTCTTGACGCCTACGCGGAATCGCACCCCAACGACCAGATAGAGAAGCTTGATCTGTGGAATATTGCATTGCCGGAGTTCAACGGCGCGGTGCTCGATGCAAAATATGCCGTGCTGCATGGCGAGTCACACACGCCAGAGCAAGCCGAGGCATGGAGCGACGTGATTAATATGTTTGAACAATTTAGATCCGCCGACAAATACCTGATCAGTCTGCCGATGTGGAACTTCGGCATCCCCTATAAGCTCAAACACTACATCGATGTGATTACTCAGCCGGGATTAGCCTTTAGTTTCTCACCCACGGAAGGTTACAAAGGGTTGGTGACGGACAAACCAATAGCGCTAATTTATGCGCGCGGCGGCGAATATCATGATGGCTCTGGTGCGGCCGCCTATGACCTGCAGAAGCGTTATATGGAGCTGTGGCTGGCGTTCATCGGTTTCACCAGCATCCGCTCCATACTCGTCGAGCCGATGCTTTACGCACCCGAAGTGGTGGCGAGCGCCAAGACCATCGCCAAGGACATGGCAACAACCATAGCTACACATTTTTGAAAGAGAAATCATGAACGACAAAATCGCAAAAACCCAGACACCCATCCACGAACTTATCGCTACTCGCTGGAGTGGGCGTGCCTTTGACGCCGACAAGCCTGTCTCCCGCAAGGACATCATCGCCCTACTCGAAGCCGCGCGCTGGGCACCTTCCTGTTATGGTGATGAGCCATGGCGCTTTATCGTGTGGGATAAAAACACCGACGCCGTCGCGTGGCAGAAGGCTTTTGATTGTCTGGTCGAGTTCAACCAGCAGTGGGTGAAAAACGCCCCGGTATTACTACTGGCAACCGCCAACAGCGTGTTCCACAAAAACGGCAACCCAAACCGCTGGAGCCAGTACGACACGGGTGCGGCCAGTGAAAATCTGTGCCTGCAAGCCGCAGCGTCAGGCCTGATGGCGCACCAGATGGGCGGCTTTGATGCCGACAAGATACGACAGGCGTTCGGCATTCCATTACAATATGAGTGCATGGCAATGATAGCGGTGGGCCATCCGTCTGCCCCCGACGTATTGGACGGCGGGCTGAAAGAACTCGAACTTGCCGAGCGGGTGCGCAGCCCATTGGGCGAACGTTTTTTTGATGGTGGCTGGGAAATTCCCGTCAAGTTATAGCAGGTATTTTCATGATGAAGTTGCGTTGTACGGTAGCGCTCTGCGCGTTGTTCACTTCTATCGCAGCAGGCGCGGCGCCGCTGACGGTGACGGTGGGCAACTTTGCGTCGGGCGACAAGTCGGGTTGGGAGGAGCAGGAATTCAAGGGAAAGGTGAGTTATTCGGTCGTGAAAATAGGCAATGGTACGCACGCGCTGGAAGCGCGCAGCTCGGGAACCGCCTCCGGCCTGCACAAGAAAATCAGCGTGGACCTGGAGAAAACGCCTTATATCAACTGGACATGGCGGGTTGCCAACACCCTCAAGGGCGTCGACGAAACCACCAAAAAAGGCGACGACTATCCGGCCCGGATTTATGTCATTCTCTCCGGTGGCCTGCTTTTCTGGAAGACTCAGGCATTGAACTACGTCTGGTCCAGCACCGAACGGCCCACCGACGCCTCCTGGCCGAATGCCTACACATCAAATGTGGTTATGCTTGCCGTTGATTCAGGAAACAGCAAAGTCGGTGCCTGGGTGACGCAC
>CAMTYI010000053.1:0-6100 GCA_947085925.1 uncultured Gammaproteobacteria bacterium | reverse complement strand
CGCCAAAGCGGCCACTGAAATCGCGGGTGGCGACGATGCCGTAACTGCCGGTTTGTTCCGGCGGCACATCCTGCACCGCGATCACGCTGGCCTGCTCGCGCTCGGCAAGATCGGCCATCTGCTTGAGCGCGCCGGGGCCGCCTGCTCCTGAACGGCCATTCCAGATCAAGTCATCGGGCAGCAAGACCGCGAACGGCTCGTTGCCGATCACCGGCTTGGCGCACAGCACGGCATGGCCCAAGCCACGCGCTTCGGGCTGGCGCACATACACGCACGATACGCCTTTGGGCAGTATGCCATGCACGATATCCAGCAGTTGCTGCTTGTCGCGCTTGATGAGTTCTGCTTCCAGCTCGTAATTTTTGTCGAAATGATCTTCTATTGCGCGCTTGTTGCTGCTGGTAACGAAGATTAGCTCCTTGATCCCGGCCGAAATAGCCTCTTCTGCCGCATATTGGATCAGCGGCTTGTCGACGATCGGCAGCATTTCCTTGGGGTTGGCCTTGGTGGCGGGCAAGAATCGGGTGCCCATGCCAGCGACAGGAAAAACAGCCTTTGTGATGGTCTTTTTCATATAAAGCAATTCCTTCTCTGTTTCACCAAATTCTTGGCGCGTTGCGCTCCAGAGTAGTAGAGATGAAGCCAACTACCTCAATATTTGTTAAGCACACTACCGATCACTGCCGCATCAGAGGCGGCGAGTTGGGATGCGAGGGCTTTGGCTGCGCCAAGACGGGTGCGATCCTTGCGCGTCACCATCAGTGCGCCACCCGCACGCGCCACGATAGTCATGGCATCGGTAAACAAGCCGCCTGCCGGTGTGTCGATAAGGATGACATCATAACGCTGACTTAAATCGTCCAACAACCCCGAAAACTCAGGACGCCCCAAAAGCTCCAGCGGGTTGGGAGGAATGGGGCCGGCCGCCAGCACGGAGAGGTCGGCAAAGTAAGGAATGCGCGCGATGGCGTCTTGCCCCGCGCGGCCAGCCAGTATGGATGTCAAACCTGTGCTGCGGGACAGGTTAAAAATGATATGCTGGCGGGGGTTGCGCAGGTCGGCATCAATCAATAGGGTACGCTCACCAAGCTGGGAAAATATCACCGCCAAATTGGCGGCAAGGTAACTACGGCCTTCTTGCGCGCCTGGACTGACGATGGAAAGAGTCTTGTGCTCATCGTTAAACCAGCGCAGCATCAATTGGCTGCGCAAAGCGCGCAGGGCCTCGACTTGCGAACTAAAGGGCTTATAGGCGGCCACTAGATCGTTGGCAAAACCACCCTCCCCCGGGCGAAGATAAGCGTATGCAAACTGTTTGGATAGAGCGTGCTGGATCTCTTCCGCACTGACTAATTTGAGCTTGAGCGCCGCATCGCCAAAGCGCAATCCCTGATCTTTTTGCAGCCGCAGTATGTGTTCGACATCTTCGAGCTTGAGCTTTCCGGAATCCACCAGAATTGCGCCCATGTTGCGGCCTATCAGTTGCTGCGGCGCCGCTTCCGTGGGAAATAGCCCTTCCGCCGCCAAGGCGGATTCAATGATGGTGGATTTTTCTTTCGTGCCGGTTAATAGCATGGTTTATCGCTCTTGATTTCTTGGAAAGGTTATCAGGTTAAGCCTTGCCTTTTTCAAGCACGCCGAGCACTGGCAGCCCTAATGCTTCGGTCAAATCCTGATAGGTACGTACCCGTCGATCCAACATCTCGAACAGCAAGGCCATGCCAAGCCCCAGCATCGTACCGAGGAAGACGGACAACGCCATATTCAGCAGCACTTTGGGGCTGGATGGCTTCGTAGCTTCAACGGCGGGATTGAGCAGCACCACATTGGTCTGGTTGACGCGGCTCTGCAGGGTGGATTGGTTAAAACGTTCCAGTGCGGCGTCATAGGCGCGCTGGGCACTCTCCACCTCACGCATCAGCGTGGGTATTTCATCGCGCGACTGCTTGAATTGCAGCACTTTGGTCTTTTGTGCCGCTAAAGACGCCCTGATCGACTCCTCACGGCTGTGCGCGAGCTTGGTGTTGTTTCGTATACCGCTGGTTACAGAGGTCATTTCCTTGGTGAGCTTTTCACGCAGGTTTTTCACTTCCGCCACGGCGCGTTGATACTGGGGATGGTTGGCGCCCAATTGCTCGGACAAATCCGCCAGCTTGGCTTCCTGGCGCAGCAGTTCGCCCTTGAGGCTCTGTATAAAACCATTGGCTAAAACCTCCGGTAAGGTTTCCATGGAGGCACCCTTGGCGAGCATTTCTTCCATTTGCCGCTGGCGACTTTCGGCGTCGTAGGTTTGGGCCTGAGCAAGCACCAATTGGCTGGTAAGTTCGGCAAGGCGTGCAGCGTCAACATCCAGCCGCTCATCGGTAGCGGTGATGCTTTTGCTCTGTTGGTATGCTGACAGCTTGCGTTGCGCCTCTTCCACCCGGGTGCGCAGCCCCGCCTGCTGCTTGTCGAACCACTCCGCGCTCTTGCGCACCGGCTCGACGCTCAGCTCCAGCGTGGTGTCGATATAGGCTTGAGCAAAGGCGTTGGCCAAGGCGGCGGCAAACCGGGGGTCGGTGGATTCATAATTGACGGTCATTATACGGCTCTCTCGCGAGGGCTCTACCTCCAGCTTCTTGAGCAAGGCATCGGCCAGCCAGTCACGGATCGAACCCTTGCCCTCGGTAGCCTCAAGAAACTGATCCCGCACCGCAGGGGCATCAACCAACTTTAGGGTGTCGATGACTTTAAGCGCGACCTTACGGCTCTGGAGGATGTCCAGTTGCGTGGCCATATAACCGGGGGAAAGTTGAAGGGATAATGACGAAAGCTGGGCATCCGTAACCGGCTCTTTGAAATCAACCACCAGAACAGCACTGGCGGTGTATTGATTCGGCAGGTAGTAGGTCACCGCAGCCGTGGTACCCACTGTAATCAGCAGGGTAACAAGAATAAGGCCAAGTCTTGCGCGCAAAATTTGCAGAAATTGCTGAAAGCTCATGATATGGAGCCATGCCTCTTTAATATGTTGGTTACGGAAACATCTGAAAATCAATCATCGCCACTTCCATGCACCTGCTCTCGTGAAGTCGGGAGGCAGGAACCAGCACCTGGATATTGACCAAACCCAGAATGATGAATTTTCAGAGGTTATGCAATTACGGTTTGAAGCTCACATCAAAACAAGCTTTCCTTGACGTAAACAACGTCGTCAGGCCTCAAGACATCAAACAATTCAGCATTGATTGACGTCAACGCACCGCTGGCGTCTTTGCGTTTGATTTGTATGCCGCGTTGGGTACCGCGTGGCGTCAAACCGCCACCCATGGACAATGCCTGCATTACGGTCATTTTTCTTTGCAGACGATAGGAGCCGGGGCGCTGCACTTCACCGTAGATATAAAACACTTCCATGCGAGGGACATACACGATATCACCGTCGGTGACCTCCAGATTCTGGGTCATGTCGCCTTTTTGCAGGAGAGCCAGCAGGTCTATGGGGCGCCCGCCCTTCCCTTCGCTGCCATCCTCCTTCTTGATCAGTACTGCGGCATCGCCACCACCGGCATTCACGCCGCCCGCCATGGCCAGCAAATCCACTACTTTGCTACCCCTGTCGATCGTGTACATGCCCGGCTTGTTCACCTCACCCAGCACTGAAACCTGCTGACTGCGATACTGCTCGACTATCAAATTGACCTGGGGTGACTTGACGAACCCGCCTTGCTGGAGGAGCGCGCCAATTTTGGCCTCGGCTTCGCGCTCTTTCATCCCCGCGATCAGCACTTCACCGATGAGCGGGAAGGAGATGCCCCCCGTCTGGCTTATTCTGGTTAGCGTGCTGAGATCGGTATGTTCATATACCGTAATACGCACAACATCGCCGGCCCCGAGAACATAGTCCTTGGCTACAGCCGGCGCAGGCATAAAACCCAGCGTGATCAGGAACAGGAAAACAACAAAGAATCGCTTCAGCATGCCAATATTTTCATGATTAACAGAGTTACGCATTATGGTACTCATTTATGACACGACTGTGACATGACAGGTGCAGCGCGACAATGGCCACGCCTCCTCACCGCCAACTTTCCATTAAAAATCCGAAACGCCCTTGCCGATAAAGTCTGCCTCATCCTTTTTAGGCTCATTATTCACACTTGGGCTGGACGGGCGTGCCGCCGCTGCCGGAGCATTTTTATCCGCCGCCGCACCGGCAGCGAACTTCCCTAACCACTCGATTTTGGCCGTTTCGCGCAGACGCTTCACCTCTGCCTCGGCTAAATCCTTGCGTTTTTTGTTAGCCAGGAAACGCTCAATGATCGGGGTCGCCTGTTCCTGGGATAAAGGTTGTTCCTGACTGGCAACCAGGAATAATAGCACATTATTGGAAGGGGCTTCGAATGCGGCGATTTCGCCATTCTGCATTTGAGATACTTTTGCCAGCATGTCAAAGGGCAATTGTTCCGCAGGCCTTACTATGTTGGCGACCTTTACCTCAACCTTTTTCTCCTGGAGCCATTGGCCCAGCTCATCGGACGATCTCACGCTGCTCACTTTTGCCTGAAGCTCGGCAAAAGGAATGCTCTTATCCATTACAATTTCGCGCAGTTGGTAAATACGCCGCTTGGAAAATAATTCGGGATGCTGGCTATAGTAAGCCTCGGCTTCGCTCTTGCTGGGCTGCGTAACGCTGCCCACTGCCTTGTCCAGATAGGCCTGCGCCAGCACTTGGCGCCGCGCCCGCTCCAGCGCCTGCATGACCTTAGGGTCGCGATCCAGCTTGGTTTCAATTGACTTTTGCATCAACAACTGCTGATTGACGAGTTGCTCACCCACCTGCCGCATACGCTGCTCTGCGCCCGGTCCAGCCGCCTGACCCATGCTTGAGAGTTCATAATTGAGCTGATGGACCGTTATTTCGTCACCATTAACCTTTGCAACCACTTGGCTTTCGGTTTCGGTCTTACCGCTCTTGTCACCGCAGGCACTGAGGGTGACGAGCAAAATGGAAGAAAGCAGTAGGCTGACATATTTTGGTGTTTTCTGGTGCATTTCCCTTATTCCCGCGCTTTTTGTTGGTGCGTATTATAACGTTAAACAATACCAATCAATACAGAGATTATAATATTCATTAATCGATCTGAATTACCTAGCAAATATAATGCCATATTAACCATTGATTATCGCACGCTATTCGCCATAATATTCCTATAGTATTGTTAACATTAAATAATATAGGAATTTTTACGTTTAGCACTCACTCGTTAATCGGTATTGCAACCGTACACACGACATGATGCGTCTTCTTTTGGCGACGAATCGGCAGAAAAATCATGAAGGCATGGCCGATCCCACTATAGAATAATGACGATCAAGACCCCATGATAACTGAAGCTATGCGTAAAACGGATAAATAGTGAATCTTTTCGGTAAGTTACAAATCAAAGCCTATGCGTTGACCTGCCTTATGGCATGCGCCGCCGGGCAACCAAACCAAAGCTTGGCGGTGGAGCTGCCGAGCATGGGTGACACCTCGGGCGCTATCGTCTCCCCCGACGAAGAACGACGGATGGGCGAGGGTCTGATGCGCCAGGTTCGGCAGTCCACATTGCTGGTTGAAGACCCGGAGGTTACTGAGTATATCCAGTCGCTGGGTTACCAACTGGTGGCAAGCAGCGACAACCCCGCCCAGGATTTCACCTTTTTTGTCATCAATGATCCTTCCATCAACGCTTTTGCCGCACCCGGCGGGTTCATTGGGATCCACATTGGCCTGATACTGGCTGCTGAATCCGAGAGCGAACTGGCCTCGGTGCTGGCCCACGAAATCGTGCATGTGACGCAGCGCCACCTCGCACGCGCCATTGAAAAGGCCAATAAAATGAATGTACCTACCACCGTTGCATTGCTCGCGGCGCTGATTTTGAGCGGAGGCAACCCTCAAATCGGGCAGGCAGCGGTGATGGCTACCATGGCGGGCAGCGTACAAAACCGGCTGAATTTCACCCGCGCCCACGAGCAGGAGGCAGACCGCCTCGGGATGCAAATCCTTGCCAACGCGGGATTTAACCCACACAGCATGCCGTTGTTCTTTGAGCGCATGCATCAAGCCAGCCGG
>CAMTYI010000052.1:0-4727 GCA_947085925.1 uncultured Gammaproteobacteria bacterium | reverse complement strand
TCAAATTGCGCCACGCCTGCTACAGACTTTGGGATAGCGCCGATAATCTGGGTCTCATAGGCCGGTGCGGCACCGTCTTTCTCAGCCTCGATGCGATGCACTTGCGCGGGCGGAATCGGCACATGGTTCAGCAAGGCCTCGCAGGCCATGCGGTAATTACTGTCGGGGTGATCGGCGGGGACGGTACGCTCGTCGCCGAACCAGACATGGACATGCCGCCAGTCCACGCGCCCGGCAAACTCCGGTGCAGTCAGGCGCTCATACAGGCTGCGCGGGGTCGTGCCGCCGGAGAGCGCAATATGGAATTGACCACGTGCCTTGATGGCTTGATCCGCAAGCTCCACGCAGCGTTGCGCGGTGGCGCGGCTTAGTGCATCAACGTCGTTATAAATGTGTACAGGGTATTGGCTCATGGCGTGTTGGTCCCCGATTTGGTTATTTGTTGATATGCAGCAGGGCGAGTTTTGCCTGTGCAACAAATTGCGAGAAACCGCGCCGCTCTTCGGCAGTCATCGGCGAGTTTGAGGTGGCCTTGTCAGCATAAAACAACCCCACGGGCTTGTCGCGATGGTGCAATGATGACAGCATAAAACTGGAGGCCTTGGTGCGGGCAAAAAAATCGTCGCGCATCAGGCCGCGCCAGGGAGCATCTGAAACATTTTCGACAACCAGCTCGCTGCCTTCCATGAGCACCTTTGAAAATAAGTCACGGGCGGTGTCGATCCGCAAACAAAAATAGCGTTTGAGATCTTCCGCGTCGTCGCCAAGTGCCAGCCTGCCGGAATAGGACGCGCGATCCGTGCTCAATAGACACAGCACCACCCGTTCAAAACCTACACCAAGATGGATGCCTTCCAGCACTTTGAGAAAAATCGTACTGAGGCTGGCCGAATGGGTGATGAGGCCGGTGATCTGTTGGATGGTCTCCAGTTGGAGCATAGGATTGCCGCTATGGCTGGCGGAGGGCGCCGTATCTTTCGGCGCGGCAAGGGTGGTGATAGCGCTCTCCGGCGGCGGATTTTGATTAACCGCGTAATAGGCAAATGTACGGGCTATCCGGTCGCGTGATTCGTCTTCGCCTTCCCGCATCAATGGCTGGAGCAGCTTCCTGCTGAGTCCGTATTCCCCCGCCAGGTCGCATGACATCTTGAAGGAGGCGGACAGCCTTTCTTCTACGATACCGACATCGGTGCCGGCGGCCTTGGCCAGTTCGCTCAGAAGCTGCTGGAAAACCATCCCGGAGGGGGCGTGCTCTACATACAATTGGTCGACCAGTCGGCTGGCTAGTGACGACAGCGCGCGGTTTAGCTGAGTGCTGCTGCGTACCGGCCCTTCGCGGTCGGGTTGATAATCGGCCAACGTGCTGGTTACAGAGGAAGGAAAGCCCCAGTTTGTCGCCAGCGCATTGCCTATATTCATGAGTGACATTCCCAGTACGGCCTGCTCAGCCTCCCCGGCGCGCAGCGTTTGGGTTTTTTTCAGGTTGAGTAGTTCGATGTATTTTTCGGGTAGAAAATAGGCGCACGCTACCTCGCCGAGGTTATGCAGCAATGCGCAGATGTAACTTTCTTCCGCATCCTTCACGCCGCATTTGATCGCCACATTACGCACAAAACCTGCGGTAAGATAACACCGCACCAGGATCTTGCCCATGTCGATGCCTGGGTAGTCTTGCTGAAAGCTTTCGATGAATTTCAGCGTGAAGCCCAGATTTTTGACCGTATTGAAACCCAGCAGGATTACGGCGCGGGAGATTGATCCAATCTTGCCCAAGCCGCGATTGTAATGAGACGAGTTGGCCAGACGCAGCAGCTTGACACTCAGATTTGAGTCCTTCATCACCTCCTGCGCCAAATCCATGGCATTGCTATCAGGATGAGTGCTGACCAGGCGAATGCGGTTGACGCTGGCACTGAACACCGGCAAATCGCCCATGTGTTCCATCTGCGCGTAGATATCCCTGAGGGTCTGCGATTGTTCCAATATCTGAACTCCGTGAAACGAAGGGGTTTCTTAATTCTCCATTACTGACAATAGCATAAGCACGCCGACCCACACCGCACCTATGCTCAGAACTAAAACGGCAGCGGCGGCGCAATCTTTAACGATTTTGATGCGTGGGTGGCGTTCGGGGTGTAAATGATCCACCAGATGTTCCAGCGCGGTGTTGATCAGTTCCGCCGCCAGCACCAGGGTAATCATCATTCCCACCAGCGCCCACCACAGCAGCGCGGGTTGCAGAACCGCCATGATGGGGGTCACCACCAGCGCGATCCATACCTGCGTGCGCAGGCTGCTCTCGCTGCGCCATGCCGCGCGCAGACCCGCCCAGGCGAAGCCAAGGCGCGCGCCAACACCTTGATTTTTCACGGACGCCGTCCCTCAGGGTAGGCCAGTATCACGCCACCGTTCCAATGCGCATTTTGCCCCGAGGGGCGCTGAACTAACTGCCAGGTTACGCCTGTGAGAAAGGGCTGCAACTCGCGCAGCGGGCCGTCAAATTCGTTTTCGGTAAACGGGACGGTAAACAGCGGCAGTGGATGCGCCAAGTGTTGCCAGGTGACGGTGCCGATCCATAGCGGAGCCTGCTGCCCCGGCAATGTTTGATTCAATGTTGTGTCGGACGGCCACAGGCGTAACACAAGCTGACGGTCTTTGGTCGTGGTGGCGCGAACCAGCAGCAAGGCCTCATGGCGACCATCATGTGCCTGCGGCAATACCGGCAATAGCGCAAGATCAGGGTTGGGTGTCAGCCAGCTCAGCACCCCGGCGGTACTTAACGGCGCCGGGGTGCGCCAACCCTGTGCCTGTAAATGCCCGCGCAGATTTTCAATGGTCCCCGCCCACTGCACGGTGAGGGGCTGCTCCAGCCCGCCTCCCAGGTCGATGCGACGGGCGGGCAAGGTTTGCCATTCGTGCGCCCGCCACGCCTGGGTGTCCAGAGCGCGAATCGCGTAGCGTGGTGCGTAACGTTGCAGGTCCTGGTCATAGTGACGGCTGACATACCAGCCTCCGCCCACGATCAGCGCCGCCAGCGTGGCGATGAGCATCCCGCGCACGGGCAAACTGGGTGGTTGATGCCTGACATAGGCGATACCCAATAGCGCGACCCACGCCAGGCCCAGCGTGAGGCCGCCCAGCACATCCGACAACGAGCGCGCACCGAGATACAGATGGGACAGCGAAACCGCAATAATGATCAAGCCGCCTGTGGCATACGGCAGCCAACGTTGCGCGCCGGACAGTTCGCGCGCCACCAGCACCGAGAGAAAACCGTACATGATCATGCTCATCGCAGCATGACCGCTGGGAAAACCCAAAGTCATCAAGGTGTCGTAAATGGCCGCTGGGCGCGACACATCCAGCATCACCTGGAGAACAAGCGGCAACAGGGCAGCAAAGGCCACCGCCGCCACCCAATGTGCCGCAGCAAACCAGCGGCGCTGCCACGCCAACCACAGCAGGATCGCCAGCACCAGCAGCAGAACGATGGAGGCATCACCCAGCCCCGACAGCAACACCATGAGCTGGTCCGCCCAAGGGGTGCGCAGGCCCTGCATGATGTGGGCAAAGGAGCTGTCGAGATGGGCCAGCGGGTTGCCGCTTACCACATGACCCACCGTCCACAAAAAGGCCCACGAGGCGAGCGCCAGGATGCCCGCCATGATAACCAGACCCTTGGCTTCGGGATGATCAGGATCAATCAGCGCCGCAGTAACACCGCCGAGCACCGGGTGCGCGCGGCTCCACGCCAGCAGACGCGACAGCAGCACCTCGGCGCGTGGCTGTAGCACTAGAAACAGGCGGCGCACTCCCCATACCGTCAGCCACACGCCCAGCAGCAGCCCCACCACCAGCACCGCCAGGCGCGAAGCGACCTCCGAGGCCAGCCCCAGTGACGCGCCGAAAATTATCCCCGGTAGCAGATAGGCGGGTGCCCAGGTTACCGCCGATGCAACGTTGACAACCGTGAAACGGGCGGGGGACATGCCCATCATCCCCGCAATAGTCGGAATAACGGGTCGCACTGGCCCCACAAAGCGCCCGAACAGCACGCTCTTGCCGCCATGACGGAGGAAAAAGGTCTCGCCCCGCGCAACCAGCCCCGGATAACGCCGCAGCGGCCACATGCCGCGCAGGCGGTCCTTGTAGTAATAGCCGATCCAGTAGCTGATGCCATCCCCGACGATGGCGCCGAGCGTCGCCCACCCCAATGTCTCCCATAATTCAAGGCTCCCCGTCGCCACCAGCGTTCCAATGCCGAACATCACTATCGTACCCGGCACAAACAGCCCGACGATCAACAGCGACTCGGAGACGGAAAGCAGAAAAACGGCAAGACCCGCCCAGGTTTGATGTTGGGCGATCCAATCAAGCAACGGTTGCAGGTACTCGGAATGCATGGCTTGGGATTATAGCCATATCACGCATGCTTGGGGGCGATAAATGGCGTGGGCCATTTCCGGCGTTTTTTCGAAACTGTGATGCCCTTAACAGAAAAGTCCCGCTGTCATTTCTACAATCTCCTCACGATAAGCCAATTTTTCAGGAGATAGCCATGTTCAAAAAGACGTTTTTACCCGCAGCACTGATTTTTGCCGCGCTGACCGCCGCGCCGCTGGCTCAAGCGAGCGATACCTTCGACGGCCTGGACGCCGCCCGTGCCGGGGATTACGGTCAGGCAGTGACCATGATTGCTCCTCTTGCGATGCAGGGCAATCCTCAGG
>CAMTYI010000051.1:0-10010 GCA_947085925.1 uncultured Gammaproteobacteria bacterium | reverse complement strand
ACAGCCTCTTCCGCCATTTTTTAGCAAGAATGCGTAGAAAAACCAAGTGCTATAGCAAATGTGAAAAAATGCTGAGATTTTCCATGAAACTACTCATGGCCAAATGGAACGGTGATTTAGCTATACTTAATTAACAATACCGTTTTCCGATAGTCAGCGAAAGCCGCCGAAAGACCTAAAATCACTCCCACTCAATAGTCGCCGGTGGCTTGCCGGAGATGTCGTAGGTGATGCGTGAGATGCCGGGCACTTCATTGATGATGCGGTTGGAAATAACCCCTAACACGTCATAAGGAAGATGCGCCCAGTGGGCGGTCATGAAGTCGACGGTTTCAACGGCGCGCAGCGCTACAACATAATCATAGCGCCGCCCATCGCCCATAACACCCACGGACTTCACCGGCAGGAACACGGCGAAGGCTTGGCTGACTTTGTTGTACAGATCGTTTTTACGCAGCTCTTCGATGAAGATGGCGTCGGCACTGCGCAGCAGATCGGCGTATTCCTTTTTTACCTCACCGAGGATGCGCACGCCCAGGCCCGGACCGGGGAAGGGATGGCGATAGACCATGTCGAAAGGCAGGCCTAGCTCCACACCGAGACGGCGCACTTCGTCCTTGAACAGTTCGCGTAGCGGCTCGATCAGCTTGAGCCGCATGTCCGCAGGCAGACCGCCGACGTTATGGTGGGTCTTGATGACATGCGCCTTGCCGGTTTTGGCGCCAGCGGACTCGATGACGTCAGGATAGATAGTGCCCTGTGCCAGCCATTGCACGTTAGTGAGTTTGTCAGCCTCTTCCTCAAAAATTTCGACGAACAGATTGCCGATGATCTTGCGTTTCTTTTCCGGGTCAGCTTCACCTTTGAGGGCATCCATAAAACGCTGCTCGGCGTTGACGCGGATCACCTTGATGCCCATGTGATTGGCAAAGGTCGCCATCACCTGGTCGCCTTCATTCAAACGCAGCAGGCCATTATCAACGAATACGCAGGTAAGCCGATCTCCCAACGCCTTATGCAGCAGCGCCGCCACCACAGAGGAATCCACGCCGCCGGACAGCGCCAGCAACACCTCATCATTCCCAACTCGCTCATGAACCAGACGAATGCTGTCGCTGACGACATTTCCCATCGTCCACAACGCGGCGCAGCCGCAGATGTCGAGCACAAAGCGTTGCAGGATGCGTGCGCCCTGATGGGTATGGGTCACTTCGGGGTGAAATTGCAAGCCGTAAAAACCACGCGCATCATCGGCCATGCCCGCCAGGGGCGCAGCTTCGGTGCCGGCGATCATTTTAAAACCTTCCGGCAGACGGGCAACACGGTCGCCGTGGCTCATCCAGACATCGAGTATTCCGTAGCCTTCGGGGGTGGTGTGATCTTCAATGTCGCGCAACAGGCGAGAATGGCCGCGCGCGCGCACCTGGGCATAACCAAATTCGCGGTGCGCCGAAGACTCCACAGCACCGCCCAATTGCGCGGCCATGGTCTGCATACCGTAGCAGATGCCAAGCACCGGCACGCCCAGCTCAAACACCACTTGCGGGGCACGCGGTGTTGATTCGAGCGTGACCGATTCCGGCCCGCCGGAGAGAATGACGCCACGCGGCTTGAAGGCGCGGATCGCCGCTTCATCCATGTCGTAGGGATGCAATTCACAATAGACCCCCGCCTCGCGCACCCGGCGCGCGATAAGCTGGGTGTACTGGGAGCCGAAGTCGAGGATCAGGATGCGGTGGTCGTGGATATTGGTCAATGTTGTGCTCGTCTTAATTTTTTGAACCGCGCGTGCGCCGTTTTAGATTAAACAGATCAGTCAATCCGGTAATTCGGCGCTTCGCGTGTAATGGTCACGTCATGCACATGGCTCTCACGCATACCGGCGCTGGTGACGCGCACGAATTTTGGTTTGGTGCGCATCTCCACGATATCTTTGCATCCGGTATAGCCCATGCTGGCGCGCACCCCGCCCATCAACTGATGCACGATGGCCACCATGCTGCCTTTATAGGGCACGCGGCCCTCAATGCCTTCCGGCACCAGCTTCTCGGCCTCTGCAGTCAGCTCCTGAAAATAACGGTCGCTGGAGCCCTGCTGCATGGCGCCTATCGAACCCATGCCGCGGTATGACTTGTAGGAACGGCCCTGATAAAGCTCGACATCGCCGGGGGATTCTTCAGTACCGGCGAACATGCTGCCGATCATCACCGAAGAGGCGCCCGCTGCTATGGCTTTAGCGAGATCGCCCGAATAACGGATACCACCATCGGCGATGACCGGCACACCCATGCCCTGCAAGGCGTTGGCGACGTTGTTAATCGCCGTGATCTGCGGCACGCCCACACCGGTGACGATGCGCGTGGTGCAGATTGACCCCGGACCGATACCGACTTTTACGGCATCGGCGCCTGCCTCCACCAGCGCCAGCGCAGCCTCGGCAGTAGCTATATTGCCGCCAATAAGCTGTATCTCCGGAAAATTACGTTTTACCCAGCGCACCCGGTCCAGCACGCCCTGCGAGTGGCCGTGCGCAGTGTCGACAACAATGACATCAACACCGGCGGCTACCAGCGCGGCAACACGCTCATCGGTGCCCTCACCCGTGCCCACTGCCGCGCCGACGCGCAAACGTTCCAGATGATCCTTGCAGGCATTGGGCTTTTCCTTGGCCTTCTGAATGTCCTTCACGGTGATCATCCCGCGCAATTGAAACTTGTCGTTCACCACCAGAATTTTTTCGATGCGGTGTTTGTGCAGCAGCGCCACCACCTCATCACGCCCGGCGCCTTCGCGCACGGTAACCAAGCGTTCCTTGGGCGTCATGATGGTGGAGACAGGGTTGCCATAACGACTCTCCGTCTCAAAGCGCAGATCCCGATTGGTTACGATGCCGACCAGATTCTCCCCATCCACCACCGGCACGCCCGAAATGTTATGGGCGCGCGTCAAAGCCAGCACATCGCGAATACTGGTATTCGGCGAAACAGAGATAGGGTCTTTGATGACGCCGCTCTCAAACTTCTTGACGATGCGCACCTGCTCTGCCTGCTCTTCGGTACTCATATTCTTGTGGACAATCCCGATGCCGCCTTCCTGCGCCAACGTGATCGCCAGCCGCGCCTCAGTTACGGTATCCATGGCAGCAGACAGCAAGGGTATATTCAGCTTGATTTCACGGGTGAGCTGGGTTTCCAGGCTCACCTGTTTAGGCAGCACCGTGGAGTGATCCGGCACCAGCAGGACATCGTCAAAGGTAAGGGCTTCCTGGAGGACGCGCATGGGGAGGGTTCCGCCTTGTAAATAAGGGAAAAGGATTAACTGGTAAGTATAAATTTTATCCTCGGCCAGGTAAACATCATAAAAAATGTGGAATTACTGTGCGGTTTGCACTGAACTGCCGTGATTTTTCAAATGCAATCATATATCTATCTGAGATCAGCAATGCCATACATGCTCGCGTGTAGTGATATGCAGACATATCAAACACAATAAAATCAAATAGATAAATAATAACAAGGTATGGGATGTCCCCATTCAGGGACGTTCATGCATATTCTTTGGGAATTTTGACCGGTCAGCACCCGTTCAAGGACTTATTGCCGCGACATGCCGGTGCTTAATCCTGCGTATATCGACCCATAAGCGTGCAGCATTCAGCTAAAACTGAATGCTGCCTTCTCCGATAATATAATTTTTTATTAATATTTTCATAATGTTATAATAACACTCCGCGAAAAAATAAATATGGCATGATGCTTGCTTGATATTGTGTGCAGCAAACCAGTAGTTTTTTACATCGCAACTTAAACGCTTCTTGTAATCGCGACGTAACAAAATACTGACAAACTAACTCATGCCATCCAGCCCCTCTCTCCTGGATGGCATGAGGAAGTTCCTATCAAATGGAGGTACATGAAATGAAATATTTTGAAATGACAGCGAACATAGGTGGCGCCGACAAGGGCTTTAGAACGATAGTCGGATTGGCCTTATTGGGCGTCGCGTTGGCACATCCAACGTCGGCATTGTACGCCACCGTCTTCCCGATAATCGGGGTCTACTTTGTCCTGACGGCGATCATGGAATGGGATCCGATTGGCTATTTGGTTCAGTCAGCGCAGAACATACTGAATCACTTAAATGAAATGGTCAGCTCACCGGCCATGCTTACACAAGGCAAAACGAAGGCGCTAAAAACCCTCAGCGCCTGATAGTGCGTGAGCAAGGATGCCATGGGTCGCCACGGATGGCCGAGACCACGACATAGATATATGTAGGGTGCGTGGGACGCACCCTACCGCTCCACTATATGATTTAGAGTTTTACGCCCAGCAGCAGTTTGTAGGAGCGGCAGGTAACCTCGGGGTACATGGCATTTTGGCACCCCCTCCCGCCGTTTTTGTCTCGTACCACGAGGTGTCGCTCCTACCCTTTTATTTCAATTTCCGCTGATAACCCGCAAAACGCATCCCACTCCCATCAGTCTTGAATGGTATTATCATGCCATGCAAGAACTCCCTCAACGCGAAATCTACAGTGTGTCGCAACTCAACTATGCGGCACGCTCAGTGCTGGAAGGAAGCTTCCCGTTAATCTGGGTGGAAGGCGAGATATCCAATCTGGTCAAACCCGCCTCCGGCCACCTGTATTTTACTCTTAAAGATGAGACTGCGTCGGTGCGTTGCGCCATGTTCCGCCAGCGTAACCTGCGCCTGGGCTTTACCCCGGAAAACGGCATGCAGGTACTGGCGCGCGCGCAGGTCAGCCTGTATGAAGGGCGTGGCGAATTTCAACTCATTGTTGAACACATAGAAGAGGCGGGGGATGGTGCGCTGCGTCGCGCGTTCGACATGCTCAAGCAGCGCCTGGCTGCGGAGGGTCTGTTCGATGCCGAGCGCAAGAAACCGCTCCCCACCCTGCCCCGCTGCATCGGCGTCGTAACATCCCCCACCGGCGCGGCGGTCCGCGACATACTCACCGTGTTAAAGCGGCGCTTTCCTGCGATTCCGGTGATTGTTTATCCTGCACAGGTGCAAGGCACAGGTTCAGCGGCACAGATTGCACTGGCGATACGCACTGCGTCACGGCGCAAGGATTGTGATGTGCTGATTGTGGCGCGCGGCGGTGGCTCGTTGGAAGATTTATGGGCATTCAATGAAGAGGCAGTGGCGCGCGCCATCCACGCCTGTGTGTTACCTGTTGTCACCGGCATCGGCCACGAGATCGACTTTACCATCGCCGATTTCGTGGCCGATCAGCGCGCCGCCACACCCTCCGCCGCCGCCGAGCTGGCCAGTCCCGATCAAAGCGAATGGCTGCAGCAGTTCGTCCGTCAACAGCAGCGTCTTGAAACGCGTATCCACGACAGACTGGACCGCAAACGCCAAACACTGGACTGGCTGGAGCGGCGTTTACAACAGCAGCATCCCGGAAGCCGGTTGCGCCATCAGACCCAACGGCTCGACGAACTGGAGCAACGGCTAAACCACGCGCAGCGCGTTGCTTTTCGGCACAAACACGCATCTTTGGCTGAAATCTCCGCACGCCTGCATCGCCACACCCCGCTGCACCGGTTAGCTCAACTTCAGATACACCATGCAAACCTTGAGCAACGCCTGCACGGCGCCTTGCAACTCACGCTGGAAAGAAGCCGTCAGCGATTGGTCGCTATGAGCTACGCATTGGAGACGGTCAGCCCGCTGGCCACACTGGGTCGCGGCTACGCCATCGTCAGCCGCCTGCCGCAACACACTGTATTGCGCGCCGCACGCGACGCGGCGCCGGGCGACAAGATAGAGGCACACCTCGCGCATGGGCGCTTGATTTGTAATGTCGAAAAGGTGTTGGATGATTAAGTTAAGATGGCTTGCGCTGCCACTCATGCTGGCCTTTTCCACGGCCTTGCTGGCCGACAACACCCTGCCCCGCGCCGAACTCGTACCCGGCGGCATCGCCATTATTTCCCTGCCGATAAGTCCCGTTCCTGAAAAGGATTGGTGGGTGCGCATAGCACAGGACAACAAACCAATACCCCCCGTCGCCTATTTCAATGGACAACGGGTACTCATCATCCCGAATGAATCAGGCTGGGCTGCCATCGTCGGCATACCTCTGGACACCACACCCGGCGAATACAGGCTGGAAGTGCAGCCCGCGACGAGCATAAAGGAAACCATCGAATTCACTGTGCGCGGCAAGGAGTATGCCGCCCAGCACATCACCCTCAAAGACCAGCACAAGATTGAACCGCCGCCGGAGGACCTGAAACGTATCGAAAAAGAAGCGGAACAGATCAAAGCCGCATTCGCACAGTGGAACGAACAGCGCGATATATCACTGGACTTTCTTCGGCCCGCGCAGGGTGATTTATCCAGTCCCTTTGGCCTGCGGCGTTTCTTCAACGGCCAGCCGCGCAACCCGCATAGCGGCCTGGACATCGCCGCCCCCACTGGCGCACCGGTGCGCGCCCCGTCGGATGGAACGGTGATCGCCACCGGCGATTATTTCTTCAATGGCAACACCGTATTCATCGACCATGGTCAAGGACTCGTCACCATGTATTGCCACCTGAGTAGCATCGCCGTCCAGCCCGGCCAGCGGGTAGCGCGCGGCGCGATCATCGGTGCGGTGGGGATGACAGGACGCGCCACCGGCCCGCACCTACACTGGAGCGTGAGCCTCAACAACACCCGCATCGACCCCGCCCTTTTTTTACCGGCCCGCTAATTTCTATCCGGCGCCTCAGTGTGTAGTGTGTAGGTTGGGTCAAGGAGCGTAAGCTCCGGACCCAACAAAATCATCGCTTCAGCACAATGTTGGGTCCGCTTCGCTTGACCCAACCTACGTTAAGTGAACAGCTTTGGAGCTAATAGACCATCTGGGTTCAATATATTCAGGCGTAATAATCCACCAATCCAATAGCCATATCCCTGCTGACATTGGCTGATGGGGAATCGTCAGGCATCGTCTCGGCAGATTCGCTTAGGGACGCGCGGTAGACATCGGGAGAACCGGCCTGCTGCCCGCGCTGATCGGAAAAGGACTGGGATGAGACATTAACATTCGCCAGATTAAGGCCGTTGTCGCTGAGCATATCGCGCAAACGCGGGATAGCGGCTTCAAGGGCATCGCGCGTCACCGCATGCTGGGAAGTGAACGACACGCTGGCTTGATCCTTATCGACATCGATACGGATTTCGATGGGTCCGAGATGCGGCGGATTAATTCTCAGCTCCGCTGCCTGCACATTATTATGAGCCAACCATTGGACACGATTGCCCAGCTCCTGGCCCCAGCCATCGGCGCCGACGGGGAGGGTCATGGCGGTACTGATTGGCACCGGCGTGGGCGCGCTTGCCTGGAGACTGGACAAAGGCGCCGCCGCATACGCTGCTACGCCAAGCAGCGGTAATGCCACATCACGCACATCAGCTTTATCTGCAACAGCCCCCTGCAACAATCCGGCAGCCATCTCCACCGTCGATGGAAGTGCCGCAGGCAATGCAGCAAACGGCATTGCCTGCGCGGCAGCCCCCGCTTGCAAAAGCGGTGATAGCAACGGCTGATTTCCTGCCGCTGGAATAAGTGGCGTCAGTTTGTCGGCAAGCACATCAGAAGAAGACACCGGGGAAGCGTCGCTTGCCGCAGGAAGTGCCCCTCCACCTGCCACCAAGGAAACAGGCACGGAAGTCGGCGGAACAAGCGGCAATCCAACACCGGCTGCCGATGGCAAGAAATTGCCGTCCGTTGGCGGCTCCTGGCGCGGCGAGTCGATGGGTGCCTGGGGCAAAGCCGCCGCCGAGGCCGGAGCCTCACCTAATCCAAGCAGCGCCGCAAGTGCATCATAAAAAACACTTTTTTCCCCTGCGTCCGCGCCTTTGGCGGCAGGGTTCCCGGTATTCAGCACCGGCCCACGGCCATTGGTTGGCTGTGGCGTTGTCGCTATGTCGGACATCATCTTCCCTCATTGGCTATGTTGATGTCCTGGACAATGCAACTTGTAAGCCAAAGAGGTGCTGGGAATCAAGGGCAGGGCCAGCGGGCGAGGATTCTAACAGCCTGCCGGACTTGATTTCAAAACGTCAGCAATTATGTAGGGTGCGTCCTACGCACCACAATCGCTGGTGCGTAGGACGCACCCTATTATTGATTTATTCCGACAGCCTCTCAGCTCAGCCTACCCTGTTTTTCCTTGCCGCGCAGCGCATCAACCATCAGCATCACTGCGCCCACAGTAATAGCTGAATCGGCAACATTAAAGGCTGGGTAATACCAATCTTCATA
The DNA here is from genome assembly GCA_947085925.1 of uncultured Gammaproteobacteria bacterium. Lineage (GTDB taxonomy): Bacteria > Pseudomonadota > Gammaproteobacteria > Ga007554 > LNEJ01. Next base: position 1,727 of record CAMTYI010000051.1, on the reverse strand, counting down.
GAATAGCTGTATGAAGTCAACAACGTAGCCATACATGACACGGTCAATGAGATTGCCCACAGCGCCACCCAGCACCAGCGCAAGGGCGGCAGCCATCCACTTTTCCTGAGGCTGAAGGCGGCGCAGCCACACTGCCAGCACTACGCTGACAATAGCCGCAAGTGCAGTAAAAAACCAGCGCTGCCAGCCGGAAGCATCGGCGAGAAAACTGAATGCCGCGCCGGGGTTGTGCATCAGGGTGAGATTAAAAAACGGCAGCACCGCCACCGGATCGTGCAAGATCAGCGTGCCGCTGGCGAGAAATTTAGTGGCCTGGTCGAGCACGACCACCACCAGCGATACCCAGAGCCATTTCAGCATCACGCGTAGCGCCTCACTTCACCGGAACCGACGACGTTTTCCACACAGCGACCGCAGATTTCGGGATGCTCGGGATGGCTGCCGACATCCTCACGGTGGTGCCAACAGCGGATGCACTTGGTATGCGGGGAAGGCGCGACCTTGATCCACACCTCACCCTGAGCAAACGCCGCCTGCACGGCGTCGGCGGGACGGCTTGCCATGGGATGGATGCGGGCATACGAGGTGATAAACAAAAAGCGCAGCTCGTCTTCCAGTCTGCCCAGAGAATTGAGCAGGGCTTCATCGCAATACAGATCGACCTCCGCATCAAGCGAGGAACCAATGCTACCGGCGACGCGCAGTTTTTCCAGTTCCTTCTTGACCTCTTCGCGCACCGCGATGGCGGCATCCCAATCAATGCCGGGCTGCATGCCCTGCGGCGGCAGTTCATACCAACTCTCCAGCAGCACGGAATCGCCACGCTGGCCCGGGATATGCTGCCAGATCTCATCGGCGGTGAAGCTCAGAATAGGCGCGAACCAGCGCACCATGGCCTCGATGATGTGATACATCGCCGTCTGAGCGGAGCGGCGCGCCAAGCTGTCGCTCTGCGTGGTGTATTGACGATCCTTGATGATATCGAGATAAAAACTGCCCAGATCCATGCTGCAAAAATTGTGAATCTTCTGATAGATCAGATGAAACTCGCATGTCTCATAGGCGGCACGAATCTCTTCCTGCATCTGCCGCGCGCGCTCCATTGCCCAGACATCAAGGGCCAGCATCTTGTCCGGCGCAACGCAGTGCAGCGCGGGATCAAAGCCATTCAGGTTGGCAAGCAGAAAACGCGACGTGTTGCGCAGACGGCGATAGGTGTCGGCGGTACGCTTGAGAATCTCGTCGGATACGCTCATCTCCGCACTGTAATCCGTCGCCGCCACCCACAGGCGCAGGATATCCGCGCCCAGTGCGTTCACCACCTGCTGCGGCGCGACGACGTTGCCCTTGGATTTGGACATTTTCATGCCCTGCGCGTCCACCGTGAAGCCGTGCGTCAACACCGATTTGTAAGGCGCAATGCCACGCATCGCCACCGAGGTTAGCAGCGATGACTGGAACCAGCCACGATGCTGATCGGAACCTTCCAGATACATATCCGCTGGGAATTGCAGCTCGCCGCGTTGCTCCAGGACGGCGGCATGCGTCACGCCAGAATCGAACCAGACATCCAGCGTATCGCTCACCTTGTCATAATCCCCGGCCTCAGCGCCCAATAGTTCAGCGGGATCAAGTTCAAACCAAGCGTCGATGCCACCCGCCTCGACACGCTGCGCCACCGTTTCGATCAACTCCTGCGAGCGTGGATGCAAAGCGCCGCTCTCTTT
>CAMTYI010000050.1:0-3198 GCA_947085925.1 uncultured Gammaproteobacteria bacterium | reverse complement strand
TTTTATTCGTCATCCCGCTATTAAGCGTATCGCATTCAGCGCTGGCGGCAGGCACAGTCGCGGGCACCAACATCAGCAATTCCGCCACGATTAATTATCAAGTCGGCGCGATCGTCCAGCCTGCGATAACAAGCAACGCCGTCGCTTTCGTGGTTGATCAGAGAGTGAATCTCACCGTCGTGACAACCGACGCCGCAGCAGTTTCAGTGACGCCTGGATCGAGCAACAATATCGTTACTTTCAGTGTGACCAACACCAGCAATGCTGCGATGGATTTTGCCTTAACCAATCAGGCACAGGCAGGCGGCACGGCGAAGTTTACCGGCACGGACAATATTAACGCCTCAGCCGTGTCCGTATTCGTTGAAAGCGGTGCCACACCGGGGTATCAAGTCGCCCAGGATACTGCAACCTTTATCGACGAGCTGGCCGCCGATGGCGTCAGAACCGTTTACATTGTCGGTACATTTCCCACCGGGCTGGCCAATGGCGATATTGCGACTTATGGAATGATTGCCGAGGCACGGGCCGCCGGCAGCGCAAGCAGCTTGGGTGCAGCACTTGTTCAGGACACCGGGGCCGATAATCCGAGCACAGTACAAATCGTGTTTGGCGACGGTACAGGCACGACTGGCATGGGGGACGCCAGCCGCGACGCCATACATTCGGATCGCAGCGATTTCAGGGTGGTCACCGCAACACTGGCTGTTACAAAAACATCCTCGGTAATCAGCGATCCATTCAATAACACCACCAATCCCAAGGCAATACCCGGCGCAGTCATCGAATACACCATCACAATGACTAATGCTGCGGGAGCGGCAACAGCATCAAGCATCTCCGTCTCCGACAGCCTGAATGCAGAAATCACCGGCGGCAGATTGGCATTCAACACCACCACATACGGCGCTACGCAGGGAATTCAGGTCACCGCGCCCAACATAAATGCCGGGGCCGCAACGGCACTGACCAATGGCTCGGATGCGGATCAGGGCGATTTCAATGTTACGACAGGCAATACCGTCACTGTCACGGGAATTTCACTCACAGGAGGTCAATCGGCCACCGTCAGGTTCAGGGTGACGGTTCAGTAAGAACCGGCTGGATTGGTATTGGCGGCACACCGGCGTGCCGCCAAGCCAAACCTACTCTGAATTTACGCCGCTACACTCTAATGCCGGCTCATGGTCATGAAATTTTCCAGTGCATTAGGCAATGCAAGACATTATGCACAGCTCTGCCTGTGGCGGTTCTTACGCATCCCTGCGTTCACCGCACTTGGGCATCCTGCCCAGCGTCTGAGAGTAGGGATATTCCAAATATACTTTGCTATGGCATTCGGCTTCCTTCTGCTCCCCTCTATAGCATGGACAGCGACGCCCGCAGGTACAGTAATCAATAACAGGGCACAAGTAATCTATACACTCGGGGGAGTAGGCAGCATAAGCACATCCTCCAATGTCGATCAATTCACCATCACCGCATTAAATACAGGCGCTGGCGCGACTCTTGGCATCACCACAGCATCAGGTGCATTATCGGCAGGGAATTCTGCGGTTCTCAACATCACAATTACCAACCCCTCCAGCACCCCATTGACGGGTGGACGGTTGACGCTTGCTATACCTGCTGGGTCAACGCTGCAATTATTGTCCGGCGCTGGTATTACGCCCGTAGCAGGAAATGTATATTCCATCCCGGACATTATCGCCAACGGTTCTCTGTTGTTATCCATCCGTCTGGTTGTTCCGCCGACGCAATCTCCCGGAAACCTTGTGGTTCCAATCAGCTATCAGGCCATAGGCTTATCATCTGTAAACAGCAATACATCATTAGCCATCAAGGCAAGAACCCGTTCAATCATTGAATTTCTGCAATATGATGCCACCGGAAATGCACCACTCATCCCGGTTGGCATCACACAATTTGCAAACAGTAGCGACACTTTTTCCGACATTTCCCCACCACCCTTGTCCGGCGGCGGAAATATCCGGGTCACCGATCAGCCTGTATCGCTTATGCCCGCCAGCGGCTACCACAAGGGGCAGACAATTTTTGTCAAAGTGAGCGATCCTGACCGCAACACCGATTCAAACACGGTGGAAACCATTGATGTGAATGTGACGGATATACAAATGGGGGACACAGAAACCCTGAGACTAAAAGAAACCGGGGCGGATACCGGCATATTTACGGGTTATATTTCGTCCACAGCCGCTCAGACCATCATAAATAATGGGGCACTGAGCGTCACAACAAATGACAAAATAACTATCCGCTATGCCGACAGCATTGACAACACCGATGCCGCGACAGCCTCCGTGCTGGTTGATCCCTATGGCGTAGTCTTCAACAGCAGCACCGGACAACCGGTCAACGGCGTCGAAGTGCGTTTCATCAACAATGATACCGGCCTACCCGCCGTGGTATTTGGCGATGATGGAGTGAGCAGTTATCCGGCCACGGTGATTACCGGTGGGCAGGTCACGGACAGCAGCGGCGCTGTATATCAATTTCCACCAGGAAATTACCGGTTTCCTTTTGCAGTACCTGGGAATTACCGCCTGGAAGTAAAGCTCGCCAATAGCTCTGGCTATACCTCGCCATCCAGCGCAGCAACCTCCGTCATCCAATCGCTGCTTGGCGCGCCATTTGCCATTGACATCGGTTCACGCGGCGAAGTTTTTTCGCTGCAAGCTGGCCCGCCGTTACGCCTCGACCTGCCCATTGACCCTCTTCAGACGCCGCTGTTTGTTCGCAAAACGGCGAATAAGAATCTGGTGGCGAATGGAGATTTTTTGCAATACGGCATCGACATTGAAAATATCACCAGCCTTGTTTCGGTTCCGTCCGTCGAGCTTGTCGATCTATTGCCACACGGATTCCGTTATCAGAGTGGCTCCACAAAAATAAATAATATCGCTGCTGCCGACCCTGTCATTCTGCCGGATGGACGGACACTCAAATTCATGCTCGGCGATCTGGCGCCGGGCGCACGGGCAAACCTCAGTTATGTTGTTGAGGTGGCGGTTGCGCCACTTGGAAAATCCACTAATCAGGCCAGCGCCCAGAGCAATGGTGCTAGCCGTTCAAATCTTGCCGAGGCGGCGGTAGAAGTGCGTGAAGACCTGATGCGCAGCCGCAGCATACTCATGGGGCGCGTTATCGTTACCGAACCTGGCACCGCCGTCAAGGATG
>CAMTYI010000049.1:0-11260 GCA_947085925.1 uncultured Gammaproteobacteria bacterium | reverse complement strand
GCTACAACTACAAAAACCCGCAATTTATGCGCATTCCGGACACTCTGTGTCTGCGGCTTCCGTGCGCTCTTGCCTTTGACCATCGTCCCATGAATAGTTCGACAATACCTGCCGTAATAAGTCCAGCCCGGCGCCCGTCGCGGCGGATAACCAGACCCGTTGCACCCGACCATCAGCATCATAGTCCACATGAGGGGCGCAATCCTCAAACATATCAATCTTGTTGTAGATCTCAATGCACGGAATGGCGTCAGCCCCGATTTCCTTGAGCACCTCGTTCACCTGCTCAATGCATTCATGACGCTTGTCATTGTGCGCGTCGATAACATGCAATAACAGGGCCGCCTCACTGGTCTCTTCCAGCGTGGAACGGAACGCCGCTACCAGATTATGGGGCAGATGGCGGATAAATCCTACCGTGTCGGCCAAAATGACAGGATCGGCGCCGGGCAGTTTGACGCGCCGCAAGGTAGGATCCAACGTGGCGAACAACTGATCTGCCGCGTAAACCGTGGAACCCGTCAAGCGGTTGAACAACGTCGATTTACCGGCGTTGGTATAACCCACCAGGGATACCGTCTTGATAGCTGCCTTGCGCCTGGCCTTTCTGCGTCCGTCGCGCTGCCCACCCACCTTTTCAAGGCGTTTATTAAGTTGCTTGATCCTTTCCGCAACAAGCCGCCGGTCGGTCTCAAGCTGCGTCTCACCTGGGCCGCGCAGGCCAATACCGCCCTTCTGCCGCTCCAGGTGTGTCCAGCCGCGCACCAGTCGCGTGGATAAATGGCGCAACTGCGCCAGTTCGACCTGCAATTTCCCCTCGAACGAATGGGCGCGTTGCGCGAAAATATCCAGGATCAGGCCAACGCGATCCAGCACCCGGCATTGCAACAGCCGCTCCAGATTACGCTCCTGGCCTGGCGAAATGGCGTGATTGATGAGCACCACGTCGGCCTTCATGCTTTCGACGCAGGCGCGAATCTCTTCCGCCTTGCCGCTACCCACGAAGTACTTTGGGTCGGGAGCCTGACGGCTGCCGCTGATAACAGCGACCGGCTCGACCCCGGCGGAACACGCAAGCTCACGAAACTCATCAAGCTCTTCGCGAATTCCCGCCGCGCGGAAGTCCACATTGACGAGAATGGCGCGCTCCGCCTTACGGTGCCGTTCGGACAAACTCACTCCGGCGAACAACTCCACTCACCGGGGCATACCCCGTTACTCATCATCACCCTCTGCCGCCGCCTCACCAGCACCCGCATACTTGACGTTGCGCGCTGGTACAACGGTGGAAATGGCATGCTTGTAGACCATCTGGCTGACCGTGTTTTTCAACAACACAGCGAACTGGTCGAACGATTCGATCTGCCCTTGCAACTTGATTCCGTTCACCAGATAGATGGAAACGGGCACCCGCTCTTTGCGTAGTGCGTTCAGGAAAGGGTCTTGTATGCCTTGCCCTTTAGTCATGTGAGTGTCTCCTTTTTTTGTTGTGTAGTCCAATTAGCTCTTCAACCCGTACATTACAGGCTGCCAAGAGCGGATGTTATCGATAGCATCCGCAGTATAACATAGGGCGCCATCAACGCTTTATCATCAAGGCGCCAGCAAGATATTGCAACACTTCATCAAAAATATTTTGTCCGCCGTCAAACCATACCGCATCCTGCGTGCTACGCAGCCAGGTCATCTGCCGCTTGGCGAATTGGCGGGTGGATATAATGGCACGCTCGACCATTTCCGAGTATGCCACATCCCCCTCAAGATAGCGCCATGCCTGCCGGTACCCCACGGCGCGTATCGAGGGAAGATCTGCGTGCAGATCACCACGGCTGCGCAGTTTTGCGACTTCGTCCACGAATCCGGCGTCCAACATAACATGAAACCGCGCCTCTATGCGCCGGTGCAACACTGCACGATCCGTTGGCGACACCACCAGCTTCAATAGGCGATAAGGCAGTTGCACGGCGGCATGTTGCGCGTATAGCTCACTCATCGGCACCCCACTCAACTCATACACTTCCAAGGCTCGCTGAATGCGCTGGGGATCGTTGGGGTGTATCCGTTGCGCCGCGAGGGGATCTACCTGCGCCAGCCGGGCATGGAGCGCGGCCCACCCCGATTCTCCTGCCTCCGCCTCCAGGCGTGCGCGTACTGCACCATCTGCGGACGGCATGTCCGACAATCCCTGTTGCAGCGCCCGGAAATACAACATTGTCCCGCCCACCAACAGGGGAATCCGGCCCGCCTGGGTAATCTGCGCCATCTCCCGCAAGGCATCATCACGGAATTGCGCTGCCGAATAAGCCTCGGAGGGGTCGCGGATATCAATCAGACGGTGCGGAGCAGTCGCCAGCACGTCCGGTCCCGGCTTGGCGGTACCGATATCCATGCCGCGATAGACCAGTGCCGAGTCGACGCTGATGATGTCACACGGCAGATGACGAATCAGTTCAAGGGCAAGATCGGTTTTGCCGGCAGCAGTCGGCCCCATGAGAAAAATGGCGGGGGGAAGTGCATCCTTGGGCGTGGGTTGGGTCACTGCGGGCAGGGGTTGTTTTGTGAACGGAATGGCACTGCGAAAACTGAAAAAAACAGCGGGTCAATCCTCGATCATGCGATAACGCATGGCAAGATGCGTCAACTCGACGTCACCCTGCACGCCCAGCTTCTCAAACAAGCGATAACGGTAGGTGTTAACAGTCTTGGGACTAAGGCAAAGTTTGTCCGAGATATCCGGCACTTTGATGCCCTTCGCCACCATCAGCATCACCTGCATCTCACGTGACGACAGCTTGTCAAAAGGCGACTCAGCCGCGCCCGGCAACAAGCTCAGCGCCAGACTCTGAGCGATAGCAGGGGCGATGTAGCGGCCTCCTTTGTATACCGTCTCAATGGCGCGCACGATCTCATCGATGCCACAGTCTTTGGTCAGATAACCGGCGGCGCCCGCCTGCATGAAGTGGTTAGGGAAAGGTTCATTGCCATGGACTGTGACGACAATGATCTTGATGGTGGGGTCTATCTGCAGCAGCTTGCGCGTCGCCTCAAGCCCGCCGATGCCAGGCATGTTCACATCCATGAGCACGACATCAGACTTGCATTGCCTGACAAGAAGGATGGCCTCCTCGCCGCTACTGGCCTCGGCAATCACGTCAACACCAGGCACATCTGCAAGCATGCGCTTTATACCGCTGCGCACCAGCGCATGGTCATCAACCAAGATTACTTGAATCATGCTCGACCCCGAGTAACCCTACTGTGTCACAAAGTGCTGAAGGGCGCATTGCGGCGTTCACCCCTCAAGGGGGTACCGAGGAAAATCAGGCTCAAAATGCTCACATACTTCATGTATGCTCCGCTTTTTCGCCCGATTTTGCCTCATTGTGCCCTTTACGGGCATGCACTGCATCCCTTGATCACTTTGTGACACAGCAGGGGCAACTGGCGGAGAGGGTGGGATTCGAACCCACGTGGGGTTCTCACCCCCATCCGATTTCGAGTCGGCGCCGTTATGACCGCTTCGGTACCTCTCCAAAGAGGCGCTAGAATACGCTTTTTCCAGCGCCAGAACAACTAGCGGACTTGATTTTTATCTACGTCGGATTTGGCTTAACCCGGACATCCAGGATGAACTTGCCCTCCCGATAATCATTATTAAAAACCAACGGGCTAACTTACAAAAATGAACATCACCACACATTTCCGGTCATTACTGCCCGGAGATTTCCGGGCTAACATGATTTAACCACCTTTGAAGATTACAACGCGCTCGTGATTCCTGGAGGGCGTGCGCCGGAATACCTCCGCCTGAATGAACGGGTGCTGGACATCGTGCGGCACTTTGCGCAAGCCGTCAAACCTATCGCATCAATCTGTCACGGCGCGCAGGTGCTCACTGCTGCGGATGTGGTGAGAGGCAAACAATGCATGGCATACCCCGCCGTCAAACCGGAATTGATCCAGGCGGGCGCCACCTGGGTGGAAACCAATTTCGGGGTGGAGGTGTGCTACACCAAGCCACCATTGGCTGTTGCACTTCGAATTTGAATCCGCGATATGATGCAACAGGCCACACAACTTGTGTATGCTGATTTTTGATAAAACTGTCAGTTTTCAGAGAAAAATCGCCATGAAAGCAATAATGATGACTGCCGTGGGTGGCCCCGGCGTATTGCAGCTCCGGGAAATCCCAATGCCCGCCCTGACGAGGGACACGGATATATTGGTGCGCCTGAAGGCTGCCGGGGTGAATCCGGTGGATACCAAACTGCGCAGCCGAGGCACCTATTACCCAGGATGCCTACCCGCCATTCTTGGCTGTGATGGCGCAGGAATAGTGGAAGCGGCCGGGCCAGCCGTGAGTCGCTTCAAGGCGGGTGATGCGGTGTACTTCTGCAACGGGGGTATCGGCGGCCATCCCGGCAATTACGCCGAATACGCCGTTGTCGATGAGCGATTCGCGGCCCGCAAACCTGCCTCTCTCAGCTTCGCCGAGGCCGCCGCCGCGCCGCTGGCACTCATCACTGCCTGGGAATCCCTGCATGACCGTGGCGGTTTGCAGGCTGGACAGAAGGTGCTCATCCATGCCGGTGCAGGAGGCGTCGGACATATCGCGGTGCAACTGGCAAACATTGCCGGAGCGCGGGTATGCGCCACCGTTGGCTCACCGGACAAGGCCAATTTTGTAACAGCCTTGGGTGCGGAACTAGCCATCCTCTATCAAGAAACGGATTTTGTAGGAGCGACACTGGAATGGAGTGATGGCAACGGAGTTGATCTCGCGCTGGACACGGTGGGCGGCAAGACCTTCGCCGCAACTTTTAACGCTGTACGCTTCTATGGCGACATCGTCACCCTGCTCCAGCCCGGCAACGATGTTGACTGGAAAGAGGCACGGCAACGCAACCAGCGCGTCAGCCATGAACTGATGCTGTCAGCCATGTACTATGGATTGGCGGAAGCACAGCAGCACCAGGCATGGATTCTGGAACAATGCGCCACGCTGTTCGACACCGGGAAATTAAAAATCAGCCTCGCGCATACCTTCCCTTTGGAAAAGGCTGCCGAGGCACATCAACTATTGGAAAAGGGTTCCATTACTGGCAAGATTGTATTGATTGTTGAAGAGTAATTCCAATTCCCAATTCCACTTCAATGGGACAATCAATATATCCCCTCCCCCCGCTTGTGGGGGGAGGGTTAGGGAGAGGGGCGCTTGAATAACACCATAATTTTCATATTTTTTATGTTTACGACCACCCTCTCCCCGGCCCTCTCCCGCAGGGCGGGAGAGGGGTCGAATACACCTTTGAAGTGGAAATGGAATAACTCTCCGTTTCGTTAACACTGCTTACAATGGCAAGGAGAAAATGGGCATGGCCAAGAAGAAAATACTCATGTTGGTGGGTGATTTTGTAGAAGACTACGAGGCAATGGTACCGTTTCAAATGTTGACCATGGTCGGACATACTGTCCATACGGCCTGCCCTGGCAAAAAAGGTGGCGAAACCGTGCGTACCGCAATCCACGATTTCGAGGGTGACCAAACCTACAGCGAAAAACCCGGCCATAACTTTACCATCACGTCCACTTTCGAAGAAATCAACCCGCAGGATTATGACGCGCTCGTGATTCCTGGAGGGCGTGCGCCTGAATACCTCCGCCTGAATGAACGGGTGTTGGACATCGTGCGGCACTTTGCGCAAACCGGCAAACCTATCGCATCGATCTGCCACGGCGCACAGATACTCACTGCCGCGGATGTGGTGAGAGGCAAACAATGCATGGCCTACCCCGCCGTCAAACCGGAACTGATCCAGGCGGGCGCCACCTGGGTGGAAACCAATTCAACTTTTTCTAACGCCCATGTGGACGGCAACCTCGTTACCGCCGCAGCCTGGCCCGCCCATCCAGAGTGGATGCGGAAATTCCTTCAAATACTGGACAGTAGAATCGAGCCATAACTCTGAAAACGGCGGTTGGCTCGGATTAGTTGTAGTGGTTGAGGCTCAATGTTGCAGACAGTGCCATATATCGAGAATGGCGGGTATGCCAGGAGCGGACTTTGGGTTCTTTTCAATGTAGGGTGGGTTCGCATCGCGAAACCCACCAAACGTTGCGCAGCAACACAATGCCGTAGCCTTGCCTCATTCGGTGCAATGCACTTCGTTTATTGCACCCTACAATATTAAACAAAAATTGATCACGCGGAGGCAAGATGCTTGAAGCTGCACAACCGAGGGTTCAAGCGGGCGAGGTTACGTATGAGCTTCACTCGCTAGGCTGGAAAGCCTTTCAGCAACTATGTGTCACAATCATTAGCGAGATTTGGGGACAGCATGTTCAGTCTTTCTCCGATTCCCATGATGGTGGGCGTGATGGTGCGTTCCATGGCGCATGGTCGCCGAAATCGGGTGAGTCGCTTCATGGTGCCTTCACTGTCCAATGCAAGTTCACATCGCAGCCAGGTAAGACACTGAAGTTCAGTGACCTCAGTGATGAGTTGGCGAAGGCGAAGCGGCTTGCTGCGCGAGGGCTCGCCGATAACTATTTTCTGTTTACGAATGCGCGCCTGACAGGTTCTGCTGATGAGCAGATACAAGCCGCTTTCAAGGCCATACCGGGCATCGCCCATTTTTCCACTTATGGAGTGGATCGAATCGCGATGTTCATCCGTGAGTCGCCACGGCTGCGCATGCTTGTACCTCGGGTTTACGGTTTGGGCGATCTTAGTCAAATTCTGGATGAACGTGCGTACGCGCAAGCGGTTGAGGTGCTCAGTGCTCTGGGCGATGACTTGGGAAAATTTGTCATTACTGATGCTTACCAGAAAAGTGCAAAGGCGCTTGTGGAGCATGGATTTGTCCTCTTGCTCGGTGAGCCTGCATGTGGCAAGTCAACAATCGCGGCTGCTTTGGCGGTAGGAGCGTTGGATGAATGGGGCTGCTCAACAATAAAAGTCCGCGATGCTGACGATTTTGTTCGACACTCGAATCCGAACGAGCCGAAACAGTTTTTTTGGGTCGATGATGCCTTCGGTGCGACACAAATTGATTGGCAAGGGGCGTATGGATGGAATCGAGCATTCCCGCATGTTCAAGCGGCAATACGGCGTGGTGCAAAGGTCGTATTTACATCTCGCGACTACATCTACCGCTCAGCAAAAAGCGTCCTGAAACAATCGGCGTTGCCGATAATACAAGAATCGCAGGTGGTTATTCGGGTCGAGCAGTTGAGCAAAGATGAAAAAGAGCAGATTCTTTACAACCATATTCGACTGGGAACGCAATCCACAGAGTTCAAAGGCTCAGTAAAGTTATTCTTGCCGATTGTTTCGTCCCATCAGCGCTTCAGCCCTGAGACTGCCCGTCGTCTCGGTAACCCAGCTTTTACGCGGAATCTCTACGTTTCAACACGGGGGCTGGAGCAGTTTGTCGGGCGCCCAATGGAGTTATTGAAAGAGATTATCCAGACGCTGGATGCAAACTCCAGATCGGCGCTTGCATTAGTATTCATGCGTGGTGGAGTTTTGCCAAGCCCGGTGACGCTTTCTCTGTATGAGGAAGATGCGATCAAGCTGCTCGGCGGGGACTCTTCCGGAGTGCGCAATGCGCTAACTGCTTTAGATGGGAGCTTTTTTGTCCTAGCGCAAAAGGGAGGCGACTACTCTTGGCGCTTCAAGCATCCTACGATTGGTGATGCTTTTGCTGAGTTCATCGCGGAAAACCGGGAACTGATGGACATCTACCTGACTGGTACGCCAACTCGACAGCTATTTCAGGAAGTCTCGTGTGGTGACGTAGGCTTGGAGGGTGTAAAAGTCATTGTTCCAACAAATCGCTACGATTCGCTGTGGCTGCGTATTGAGACGTTCCTGGCAGAATCAAGAGAGAGTAAGGATCCCTTGAATCAATTTCTCGCAAATCGTTGCGATCGGGATTTTCTCTTTGGTTTCATTGCAAGAAATCCGAGCTTTATTTCAGCGCTCCGGATAGGTTCCTACCTTAGTGCAGTCTCTGATATCTATGTGATGGTTCGGTTGCGTCTACTTGATTTGCTGCCTGAGGAGGAGCGATTACGACATGTGGCCACAATACGGGTATTCGCGGTCGAAACCCCGGACTCAGACTTTCTGCGAGAGGACGTCCGACAACTGTTCACAACCGCAGAGTTCGATGACATTCTCAACGAGATTCGTACTAAGTTGCTGCCCCAACTTTCTGTGTGTATCGCTGGCTGGCAAAGCAATCACGACGGAGAAGAAGACCCAGACAGCCATTTTGATTTGCTAAAAAGCGCGTTGACTGATTATCGAGAAGCGCTCAGCGCCGACATAGAAGCTGTTGCATTAATCGACGCGGGGCTAGAGGAAATTCAAGAGGCGATTGAAGAGTTACGGTCGGAACTACCACAGGAGTCCGAAGATGAAGACTTCTTCAGAGATTCGCCACGCGGCGGTACATCCGACAACTCACGTTCAATCTTTGATGATGTCGACCTCTAGGCAAGCCGTTCCCCCTGAATCGCTCCGACTTCTGCAGACACTACTGAATGGCCGCTTTCGCGCAAGTTGATAGGCGGCTCCGGGTCGATTTCAGCCATTCCGGGCTAAAGCACATCTGGCACCGTCTGTCGGATAAAGCACTGACTACTACACATTACTAACGTCATACCGAGGCACACCCTGTCATACCGCGCTCCTTCATGGCTTCCTGGCGGCCATTTACAAACCATTTATACAACCCTGCTTACATCCGCGCCACGCATCGACTATCAGCGTGAGCGCTGGGATACGCCGGATGGCGATTTCATTGATGTTGACTGGCTGAATAATTCTGCTTGCGGTCCGTTAGTGGTGTTTTTTCATGGGCTGGAAGGCAGCTCGCATGGACATTATGTACGCAGCCTGATGGAGAAATTGCAGCACAGCGGCTGGCGTGGAATAGCCGTGAATTTTCGCGGTTGCAGCGGCGAACCCAACCGCCTGCCCCGCGCCTATTTCGCCGGTGACAGCGCGGAGATTGATTGGATTATGCGCCGGTTGCGCGCGCTAAATCCTGATTCTTGCATTTTTGCGGCCGGGGTATCGCTAGGCGGCAATGCCCTGCTGAAATGGCTGGGAGAACAGGGAGATAATGCGTGTGGGATTATCAACGCAGCGGTGACGGTCTCTGCCGCCATGGATCTACAAGCCACAGGAAACGCGCTGGACAGTGGTGGATTCAATCAGCTTTATGCCGCTCACTTTCTGCGCACGCTGAAGAAAAAAGCGTTTCAGAAGTTCGAACAGTATCCAGGTTTATTTGACCGTGAGGCACTAAAGCACGTCGAAACCTTACGGGCATTTGATGACCTTTTCACTGCGCCACTGCACGGCTATAAAAATACCGATGATTACTGGACGAGTGCCAGCAGCAAACCGGGACTCATCAACATCCGCGTCCCTACATTGCTGATCAACGCCCGCAACGATCCCTTCCTGCCGGCATCTGCGTTACCCGGTTCAGAGCAGGTATCGGCCTGTGTAACGCTGGAATTCCCGGAAGAAGGCGGGCACATGGGTTTTATTTCCGGGCCTTTTCCCGGCAGACACGCGTGGCTGCCGGAGCGTATTTTAGAGTTTTTCAACCTGGAAACGGCAATTGGATCATAACAAAAAATTTGCAACGCCTGCCGTTAATCCCAGATTGTTCATTAGCCCCAAAACCGCTCACCCAAAGTAGGTTGGGTCAAGCGAAGCGGACCCAACATTGCCCCCGTGACATTGCCCCACCCGTATATACCCGTGAAACATACAAGGGGACAATGGGGAACAATGCTTGAAGCGATGATTTTGTTGGGTCCGGAGCATGCGCTCCTTGACCCAACCTACACACTGAAAACCCTGGCCGATCCGGGCGATTGGCTGGCATGTCGGCGAGGGGTTTGGCATCATGTTCGATGATGTGGTGGCGGGGGTTTATGCGTTGCTGGCGATATATGGGGTGGCTTTCGTTTTGATATGGGTTACCGGGCGCCGACTTCATTTGCCTTCCACGCCCTTGCTGCTACTTCCTTGTCCGCCCCCGCTCGTAGAGTCTGGAACACTGATGGTTTCATTCCTTGGGAACGGCAGCACCCAATATTCGTCGCCAAAAATCTTGATCTTGCCGGGACCCGCGCAGCCGGTTAGCACCGCAACAAGCATGGCAAAAATGTATAAATAATACGTTTTCATCTACAACCATCGCTCGGCAGATAATGGATCATTCTTTGTAAATTATTTAATTTAAATCAATGTGATGAAATTTTCATCAAAAATATGTTGGCATAGATTTCGAAAAAGTGATACCAATATCTCGTCAATGGTCGCCACTTCAAGTCTGATTGCGAATACTGCCTTTTGTCAATCGGCTGCTGACGGTTCATACGAAGCCTTTATCTCTCATCTCACTACCAACAAATCCGGCCTTCAAACAAGGCAAGCTGACAAGGAGAAACCATGAAACCGTGTGTTGAAACGATGATTTTATCCGTGCCTCGTCTGCTTTCGATAGCCGGAAAAAGGAGGTTTTGTACAAAATGGATCTGGAGCGGGATCATGGCGGCCCCGTTCTTACTCCAGCAAGTGCAAGCGGAAGAAAAGTTTTCTTTCGGGGCGGGCATCGGAGCTATGTACAGCGGCCTTGGGATCAATGTTGGGCTTAAAACGGATAGACAGTTGAAGTATTTGTCCTTGGGCTGCCTGGGTTATAGCCGTACTCGTTCTAGTGATGTAGATGAGCGTGATTTAGCGTGTGGCGCGGGGGTTGGTATCATCCGCACGGACTTATTCGCCGTAGAGAATAACAGGCATGGCATTGGGTTATATGTCGGCGCGGTTGGATCTGAGAGAGAGAGCGATCCCAAGGTGATTTATAGGCCTAACAGCGTTATGGCTGCCTATGGGGTCAAGCCCGTTTACGGGGTTGGCGCCAGCTATGTCTATTTCTGGAACGGAATTTCTGCTTCAGGGCTGAATCTGGGAATTACTCCAGCCATTGGCTTCAATAACGGCGCCAAGGGCAGCTTGCTTCTTCAGATCGGCTATCAGTTCAGATAAATAACTCATTCCTCTTTCTCGCCGCGCGCCACGTAAACTGCGGCAGCCAAATCACCCGTCACGTTCAAAGTGGTGCGGCACATGTCGAGAAAGCGGTCAACACCAAGGATCAGGGCCAGGCCTTCCACGGGAATCCCGAACATCACCAGGATCATCGCGATCACCGGCAATGAACCCGCT
>CAMTYI010000048.1:0-2623 GCA_947085925.1 uncultured Gammaproteobacteria bacterium | reverse complement strand
GGCGTTGCGGCGCTCGGTGCTGGTGCGGCTACTGTCCTCATCTCTACTGCCGTAGATGTCGAGTATCGGGAGCGGAATCTTTTCCAGTGCCGTGATGAGCTGTAGCCGTGGCTCCGGGGCTTTTTCGGCGCTCATGCCTATGCCTATCAGCGCTCCGATGCCGGATTGAGGGTCGTTGGCGAGGAAGGTTGCGCCCAGCGTGGCGCCCTGACCATGGCCGATCAATACGATTCGCGTTATATCTTTGGTGCGCAGGAAGGCGATTGCTGCTTTGATCCGCTCCGGGGTTTGGTCAAGCAGCGCGCTATCTCCCTCCTTGGTCTCGCCATACGACGGCAATTGCACTGCAAGCGTGGACCAGCCGCGTTTGGGGAGTTCGCGGCGCAGTGGTGCGATGACGGCGGGCGAATCGGGGTTCATCCCGGTATCGTGCAGGATGATGGCCCCGCCTTGCAGTGTTCTGGTGGTCTGCGCGGTGTACAGGCCGAGGAATTTATCCGCCCCGGCGTCCAGCCAAACGGCTTCTCCTGTCAGTGTTGCGTTGGCGCTGAGCATGTCACCCAGGCGTTTTTCACTGTCGCTGTCTGCGGCCAGCGACAGCCCGGCAGACAGGGTGATGATGAGCGCTACAAGGATTTTTGCCATCAGTTGGGCCTCGATGATCCGGCTGAAAGTGAAAAAATTTCCATATTCAGGTAAAGTTAGCCGTTCGAATATTAGAAGCGGGGCGGTTGGCCGCCACCGCATTGCATTTACTTTGAAGAGGCCCTATCTATGCCAGATTATAAAATAGCACCCTCCATCCTGTCGGCGGATTTTGCTCGTCTGGGGGAAGAAGTGACGAACGTGCTGGATGCCGGCGCGGATATCGTGCATTTCGACGTGATGGACAACCACTATGTCCCCAATCTGACCATTGGCCCACTGTTGTGCGAGGCCCTGCGCAAGCACGGCATTACCGCCCCGATTGACGTGCATCTGATGGTCAAGCCAGTGGATCGCATTATCCCCGATTTTGCCAAGGCGGGCGCGACTTATATTACCTTTCACCCCGAAGCCAGCGAACATATCGACCGCTCTCTCGCCTTGGTGCGTGATTGCGGCTGCAAATCGGGCCTGGTGTTTAACCCCGCTACCTCGCTGGATTATCTGAAGTATGTGATGGACAAGGTGGATATGGTGCTGCTGATGTCGGTTAATCCGGGTTTTGGCGGTCAGAAGTTCATCCCCGCTACGCTGGATAAGCTGCGAGAGGCGCGCCGCCTGATCGACGAGAGCGGCTACGATATCCGCCTGGAGGTCGACGGCGGTGTGAATGTAAGCAATATCCGCGCGATTGCGGAGGCGGGCGCGGATACCTTTGTGGCAGGTTCGGCGATTTTCAATACCCCCGATTACAAGGCTACTGTCGCTGCGATGCGCGCCGAGCTGGCCAAGGCCGGTAAATAAAATACAGAGCTGATGTTGGGTTACGGTGCTGCGCACCTGACCCAACCTGCATGAACCGTGGGCTTTTCGAATGCTTAAAAAACCGCAGATGGTATTGGTCGATCTTGACGGCACGCTGGTGGACAGCGTGCCGGATCTGGCGTTTTGTGTGGATGCCATGATGCAGCGCCTGGATATGCTGCCGCGCGGCGAGGCGCGGGTGCGTGAGTGGGTGGGCAATGGTGTCGAGCGTTTGGTGCGCCGCGCCCTCATCAATCAACTGGACGGTGAGCCGGACGAGGCTTTATTTGATAAGGCGCTGCCGGTTTTTATGGGGCTCTATGCCGAGAACACCAGCAAGCGCAGCCATCTCTATCCGGGCGTCCGTGAAGGGTTGGATTATCTGACGGGAGCGGGCTACAAACTCGGTTGCGTGACCAACAAGGCTGCGGCGTTCACCGTGCCGTTGCTCAAGGATATGGGTATTTACGATTGTTTTTCGATCGTGGTCAGCGGTGATACCGTGCCGAAAAAGAAGCCCGATCCCATGCCGTTATTGCATGCGTGTGCGTTCTTCGGCGTGGATCCGCAGCATGCGCTGATGGTGGGTGATTCCATGAGTGATGTGAAGGCCGCGCGCGCTGCTGGATTCCAGATCGTGTGCCTGACCTATGGTTACAATCACGGCATTGATATCCGCGAGTCCCAGCCTGATGCGGTGATCGATTCCATGGCGGAACTGCGGGGTTTGCTGGAACAGGCGGTCTAAGGGATATCTCTGGCCATGCTGCACGACGAATTTCAAAGGCTCGCCGCTCAGGGATACAACCGCATCCCCTTGATGCGTGAGGTGTTGGCCGATCTCGATACGCCGCTCAGCGCTTATCTCAAGCTGGCCGACGGTCCGTATTCCTATTTGTTCGAATCGGTGCAGGGTGGCGAGAAATGGGGAAGGTATTCCATCATCGGCCTGCCGTGCCGGACTATCGTGCGGGTTGCAGGGCATGACATTACCGTGGAGAAGGACGGCACGGTGGTGAAAACCCTGCGTGTCACTGACCCTTTGGATTGGATCGAAGATTTCCGCGTCCGTTACCGGGTGCCGGAGGTTACTGGTCTGCCGCGCTTCA
The DNA here is from genome assembly GCA_947085925.1 of uncultured Gammaproteobacteria bacterium. GTDB lineage: Bacteria > Pseudomonadota > Gammaproteobacteria > Ga007554 > LNEJ01. Next base: position 65 of record CAMTYI010000048.1, on the reverse strand, counting down.
CCGGCGGTATGGTGGGCTATTTCGGTTATGACACGGTGCGCTATATCGAAGCTCGTTTGGCGACG
>CAMTYI010000047.1:0-13371 GCA_947085925.1 uncultured Gammaproteobacteria bacterium | reverse complement strand
TATGTTGCGCAGGTCAAGGCCAAGCACAAAGGTCCCATAGAGGCGATGCCAAAAATTGAGCCATTCGTCCCCTATGCGTACCAGGCAAACGACCGGCGAGATCCCTTTGGCCCGGCTGTCGCGAAAGCTATCCAGGGAGCCGCCTCCGGCGCTCCCGTTGTTCAGCTTGATAGCGCGCGCCGCAAAGAACCGCTTGAAGAATTTCCGCTGGACGCGCTGAAAATGACGGGGACACTGGAACGTGGCGGTGAAAGATGGGTAATCATCAAAGCGACGGACGGGAATGTTTATTGGGTGAAACGCGGGAATTATATTGGTCAGAGCAATGGGAAAATAACCCAAATTACCGAGACAAAAACCGAGCTTATTGAAGTGGTGCCTGACGGGATGGGGGGTTGGCAGGAGAATCCAACATCTCTGGTAATGGCCGAATAATCCCCACAGGGAGTAACAGCAATGATTCAGGAATCAAAAATGGTTAATATCCTTAAAACAGCCATCGGCGTACCGGGGCGCACCAGAGTATCTATCCGCACTGCCGGGATAAATATCTTCATAGGTCTTTTTTTGATCCATGGTACAGTCATCGCTGCCGAGCCGCGTCAGGTACCGTCCGCCTCAATGGATGCGGTGAGTTTTGCATCGCTGCCGGGAAACCAGGTGCAGATCAAGTTCACGCTTTCCTCTCCCGCCGCGCAGCCGCTGAGTTTTAGCACGGACAATCCGGCACGCATTGCGTTTGATTTTCCTGGCACCACCAACAAGGTCAGCCCAAAGAATCAGCCCGTCGGACTGGGCATGGTCAAAAGCATCAACACTGTTGAAGTCAATGGACGTACCCGTGCGGTACTTAATCTTGTCAAGATGGTGCCTTATGAAGCTCGCACCGAAGGCAGCAACTTCTACGTTACATTAAAAGAGGACAGCGCCCCGGCAATGGCAACCGCTGCACAAAACGTTGCTGGAACGACTTCATCAGCACCGGCCCACGGCATAAGCAAGATTGATTTCCAGCGCGGCCCCAAGGGCGAGGGCCGTGTCATAGCAAATCTGTCGGACCCGGCCACCGTAGTAGACGTTCGCAAAGAGGGCGGAAAAATCATAGTCGATTTTTCGAATACGCGTTTACCGAAAAATCTTGAGCAACGCCTTGATGTAACCGATTTCGCCACGCCTGTTCAAAATATTGAAACCTCGGCGCAAGGCAAAAACGTGCGCATGGTTATCTCCGCTGCGGGAAATTATGATCACATCGCCTATCAGGCTGACACGCGATTCACCATAGAGGTAAAAGGCATCTCCAAGGAAGAGCAAGACCTCAAGGAAAAGCAACAACCGACTTACAAAGGTGAAAGGCTCTCGCTCAACTTCCAGAATATTGAGGTGCGCGCTGTCCTGCAAATTATTGCTGACTTTACCAAGCTGAATATGGTCACCAGCGATACTGTAACCGGCAATTTGACATTGCGGTTGCAAAACGTACCCTGGGATCAGGCCTTGGATATCGTACTCAAAAGCAAGGGCCTGGCAATGCGCCAGACGGGCAATGTGATTCTCGTGGCGCCCAGCGAGGAAGTTTCGACGCGTGAAAAGCAGGAGCTGGAATCCAGGAAACAGATAGAGGAGCTGGAGCCACTGCGCTCCGAGTTGATACAGGTCAATTATGCCAAGGCGGCAGACCTTGCCAATCTTCTGAAATCGAAAGAAAACTCACTGCTCACCAAGGATCGCGGCAGCGTTACTATTGACGAACGCACCAACACCCTGCTGGTGCAGGATGTCCCCGACAAATTGGCGGAAATCCGCAGGCTGCTTATAAAGCTGGATGTGCCGATACGCCAGGTGCTGATTGAAGCGCGGGTTGTCATCGCCAACGACACTTTCAGCAAGGACCTGGGTGTGCGTTTCGGAGCCAGCGCGGTGAGAGGCAATGGCAATAACGGCATCATCACTACTGCGGGAAGCGCTGCCGGTACAGACAGTGTTGTGCGCGGCGCCGTGGATAATTTACAGTCGAGCGGCCAGCCCTTCCCTGTAGGCGTGCCGTCTCTGCCAAACAGGTTAAATGTTAATTTCCCTGTCATTAATCCCTCGGCAGGCAGGATGGCGCTCGCCATACTGGGGTCCGATTACCTGCTTGATCTGGAGCTGTCCGCCATGCAAGCGGAAGGGCGCGGTGAAGTTGTCTCCAGCCCGCGCGTCATCACTGCCGACCGCAAAGAGGCCAGCATAAAGCAGGGTACACAAATCGCCTATATCCGCCCGGGCGGCATAGGTGGCACATCAACTGTAGAATTCAAGGACGCGCTGCTTAGTCTCAAGGTGAAGCCGCAAATCACCCCGGATAACCATATCATTATGGATCTGCTGGTCACCAAAGACACGGTGGGGCAAATACTCAACGGCGTGCCCAGTATCGACAAAAAGGAAGTCAGCACCCAGGTTCTGATTGCCAATGGCGAAACCGTGGTGCTGGGCGGGGTTTACGAGACGGTGCGCAGCAAGAAAGTCACCGGAATTCCCTTTCTCAGTGAGCTGCCCGGCATAGGCCGTTTCTTCAGGAACACCGGCAATGTCGACGACAAGGTCGAGCTGCTAATCTTTGTGACGCCGAAGGTTGTGAATGATGCCGTCAGCCTGCAGTAGTGATGATTGACTGACGCGATGATCATATAAGCCACCTGATCATCGCATGGACGCATTAACGAAAAAGCCCAGAGATGGGCTTTTTCGTTTGGTGCCGACCACGCCATGGCGCGCGTTATTTCATATCGGCCATATTCCTCCGCATTTTGCTATTATCCCATTCATGTCCAATCCCACTGCCAGACACAAACCCACCACCAAGCCCGGCCTGGTGAGCCTCGCCCGCGCCCTTTCCAAGTTGGGTGCCGCCTCGCGCACAGCAGCCGCGCGTATGATCGAGGAAGGGCGTGTGACGGTCGATGGTCGTGTTGTCACGGACCCGAACCTGCGCATCAATATGGAAAGGGCAAAGCTTGTCGTGGATGAAAAACCACTGGCGGAAGCCGTAAAACACTATCTGGCGGTGAACAAACCGCGTGGTCTGGTAACCACTGCCCATGACGAACGAAGCAGGGCAACGGTCTACGAATGCCTGCCAGACGCTGGTGATGTCTGGCTCGCTCCGGTGGGCAGGTTGGACAAGGCCAGTGAGGGGCTGATCCTGTTTACTAATGACACCGCTTGGGCGCAGCGTATTCTGGATCCCGCCAGCCACTTGCCCAAAACCTATCACGTACAGGTTAACCGGCGCCTGGAAGAGGCCGATCTCGCGCGGCTGCGGCAAGGGGTGGCGCTGGAAGACGGCACGGTGGCGCATGCTGCGGCAGCGAGCCTGTTGCGCAGCGGTGAAAAAAACTGCTGGTTGGAGATAGTGCTCCACGAGGGAATAAACCGCCAGATCCGGCGCATGCTCGTGGCGCTGGACGCAGAAGTGCTGCGTTTGGTGCGAGTGACCATCGGCCCGGTGAAGCTGGGAACGCTGCCCAAGGGGCAAAGCCGCCTGTTGACAGAGCAGGAACTGCGGGCAATATCAGAAATGCTTGGCGAAAAAAGACGAGGAACACAAAAAAAATAGGCCCCGGCTTTGTCCATGCACATTGCGCCCTATACGGGTGCAATGCATGAAAAAACCGAGGCCCAAAGGTTGCCCGACTTGGGGGAGCCGGGCAAAGGGGGATTTCCGTCCTGGGAGGGGTAGGACGGAAAGGTGCAAACAATACTGCACTCCCTACCTCAGACAGGCGAATATCAGAGAAAGTTCGGAAATTTATGCAAAAAAACGCGCTTCAGCCCCGATTTTATTTTCAACATATTGATTAATAATGATATTTTTCAACAAAAAAATAATGCCCCGGCGCCAAAAGTGCCCGGTTTGGGTGGCAGGCTTTACGTTACCAGACCTCTTGCCAGCCGTACCTTGATGCCCCCATTCAGTATCGAGATCGAGGTATCCAGCGTGAGGCGCGTTTGTCCCAGCAGCATCAGGTCATTGCATAGAATGGCGGTATGCCAGCCGGGGCACTTGGCGCGCAACACGTTGCCAAGCTGGGCGTACAGATTGCGCAAATCCTTATTGCTGCTGACGCGGACACCATACGGCGGGTTAGTGACAACCCAGCCGGTTTCGGCAGGCGGGCTGATTGCCGAAACAGCCTGACAGGTGAAGTGTATATGCTGCGCCACCCCGGCGCGTTCGGCATTTTCCTGCGCCATGCGAACCGCGCCCGCATCGCGGTCGGAGGCCATGATCGGAGGTAGCTCAACCCCGGCGCGGGGTTGGCGTTCGGCCAGCAATGCCGCCCAGCGTTTTTCGTCAAAGCCCGGCCAGTCCATAAAAGCGAAACGGCGGTTGCGGCCCGGGGGCAATCCCAGCGCCAGCAGTGCCGCTTCAATCGGCAGGGTGCCTGAACCACAAAATGGATCGAGCAAAGGGGACGTGGTATCCCACTCCGAGGCAAGCAACATGGCGGCGGCCAGTGTTTCACGCAGCGGGGCCTTGGCGACTGCCTGACGGTAACCACGGCGGTGGAGCAGCTCGCCGGACGAATCGATGCTCACCGTGCAGTGGTCGTGAATCAAGCGCACCACTATCAATTGCGGCGGATTGTCTGCCTCCTCATCCCCCGGCTTCTGACGGGTGACAGGCTGGCCCAGCTTGTCGGCAATGGCTCCAGCCACGCGCTCGGCTACCGCGTCGGCGTGGTACAGCTTCGATTTGTGGCACGTGGCGCGAATAGCGACCGCCTGCCCTGGGACCAGATAGCTTGCCCAGTCCAGACGGCTGGCCTTTTTGCGTAACTCGGAAAAGGCCGCAGCGTTAAAATCGCCCAAGCGCACCAAAATCCGGCTGGCGGTGCGCAGGTGCAGGTTGGCGCGGTACACAGCATCCAGCTCGCCCTCAAAGGCAACACCACCCGCTTCTGTCGTGGATGGGTTTGTGGTGCCGGGAAGCAGCTTCAGCCGATGCAACTCCTGTGCGGTGAACGCTTCCAGCCCTGGCGCAGTTACGGCAAAAAATGAATTCACACAGCTTCTCTCTTCATCGTAATTAAACCATTTTTCCCGCTGCTTCGTGTATGCAGGCCTTGCATAATATCATTCCCGCCGCGTCATTGTTGTGAAGGGATCTGTGGCATTAACGGCCACGGCATCAGCAGTGTCATGGATATCGTGTCAACAGCGAAATTCTAATGAGGCTGCCAGGAGATTTTTCAGTGGTTTCCATGATCTCCAGAAGAATTACGCGGTATAATCAGATAGAATCTTGTTTTTGCACCCCTCTAATCACTCAGAAGCCAGGCATGCGTAAACCTCCCCGGATTTTGGACGTGCAGACGATAGCCAAGACACGTCTCTTTCATGTGGAGCAGATGGATCTGGAATTTTCGAACGGCGTTATCGTGCAATATGAACGGCTGAAAGGTTCGAGCTGTGGGGCCGTGCTTGCGGTACCGATGCTTGATGCGGATACCGTGCTGCTGATCCGCGAATACGCCGCCGGGGTGCAGCGCTATGAACTGGCGTTGCCCAAGGGCCGCATCGAGCCAGGCGAAGACCTGCTGGAGGCCGCCAATCGTGAGCTTGCCGAAGAGGTGGGGTACGCCGCAAGGACGTTGCGGCATATCACTTCGCTGACGGTGGCGCCGGGTTATCTGAGTCATACCACGCATGTGGTGTTGGCCGAGGATCTGTATCCCAGCAAGGCCGTTGGTGATGAGCCGGAGGAGATCGAGGTGGTGCCGTGGCGGTTGAGCCGTCTTGGCGAATTGCTTGAATGTGAAGACTGTACCGAAGCGCGTTCAATTGCAGCCCTATTCATGGTGAGGGAGTTATTGCGTAATGATAATTGAAGGCCTTGGCAAGCTGCTCATGCCGGTAATCGACATAGCCGAGGACGCCGGACGCAGGATCATGGAGGTCTATGCGCAGGATTTTAGCGTCGCGAGCAAATATGACCGTTCCCCCCTCACCGATGCCGACATGGCCGCGCATGATGCGATCCTTGCAGGCCTGGAAATACTCACGCCTGATGTGCCTGTACTGTCCGAAGAGTCTGCGGCCATCCCCTTTGCGGAGCGGGCGGCGTGGAATCGTTACTGGCTGGTGGACCCGTTGGATGGGACGCGCGAATTCATCAAGCGCAACGGTGAATTCACGGTCAATATTGCGCTGATTGAAAACCATCAGGCTGTGCTGGGCGTGGTGTACGTTCCGGTGAGCGGCGTTTGTTATTTTGCCAGCAAAGGCGGCGGCGCATATAAGCAAGAGCATGGCGGCGAGCCCAAGCAGATCCGTGTGCGGCCTTGCGATGGCGGACGCATCACAGTGGCAGGTAGTCAATCGCATCGCAACGAGGCGTTCGACGCCTTTCTCGTCAACCTCCCCGATCACGAGGTGATTTGCATCGGCAGCTCGCTCAAATCCTGTCTGGTGGCGGAGGGTAAAATAGATATTTATCCGCGCCTCGGGCTGACCTCCGAGTGGGACACCGCCGCAGCCCAGTGCGTGGTCGAGGAGGCAGGCGGCCAACTCACCGATATCAGCCTGCTGCCCTTGCGCTACAACACCAAGGATTCGCTGCTCAACCCGTCTTTTTTTGCGTTTGGCGATGCCCGGCACGACTGGTCGAAGTATGTGCCGGAAGAGCACAGAAGTTAACCATTAACGTGACAGAGCCTACTGCAATAGTATCGAATAACGAAAATTTGTCTGTGTTGCTGGCGCGCGGCTTGGGGCAAATGAATTTATCCCTGCCAGCGCAAACCCAGGCCAAGCTCCTTGCTTACTTGGCGCTGCTGTCCAAATGGAATCGCGTCTACAACCTGACTGCTGTGCGCGATCCCGTGCAGATGGTGATGCGCCACTTGCTCGACAGCCTCTCCGTGGCGCCCTACATTAAGGGTTCCCGTGTGCTGGATGTGGGGACGGGAGCGGGCTTGCCGGGTATTCCGCTGGCGCTGGCGCTGCCTGATGTGCAATTCGTGCTGCTCGACAGCAACCGCAAAAAAACCCGTTTTGTCACCCAGGCCGTTGCGGATCTGGGGTTGAGTAATGTCACCGTCGAAGCATGCCGTATCGAGGACTATGCAAGCGAACCTTTCGATACGGTGATCTCGCGAGCGTTTTCTGAGCTTATTGACATGCTGACCGCCACCGATCGTTTGTGCCGTGCGGGCGGTGTCATGCTCGCCATGAAGGGTGAGTATCCGGTGCAAGAGCTGGCCGTAGTGCCGGGATGTTACGCGGCAGCCACCGTGCATCCGTTGACTGTGCCGGGGCTGGATGCGCAACGGCATGTCGTATGTGTCGCCGCCAAGGGAACGAAATAATGCCTATGGCCCGGATTATCGCAGTAGCCAACCAGAAGGGCGGCGTCGGCAAGACCACTACCACCGTCAATCTCGCCGCCTCGCTGGCGGCAACCAAACGCCGCGTCCTGCTGGTTGATCTCGACCCCCAAGGGAACGCCACCATGGGCAGCGGGGTCGACAAAAAGACATTGGAATTTTCCAGTTATGACCTATTGCTCGGCGAGCAGGAGGTGGCAGGTGTCGCCGTGGCGGCAGGGCAGGCTGGCTATACCCTGGTGCCCGCCAATGCCGATCTGACCGCCGCCGAGGTGAGTCTGATGTCCATAACGGCGCGCGAACAGCGGCTACGCGAGCGCCTCGATGTCGCGCGTGGCAAGCCGCCCCTGGCCGCACGTGAGCAGCGGCTGCGGCAAGCTCTGGAGCAGGTGCAGGCGGAATATGATTACATCCTCATCGATTGTCCGCCCTCGCTGAACATGCTTACCGTCAACGCACTGGTAGCGGCGCACTCGGTGATTATCCCCATGCAGTGCGAATACTACGCGCTGGAAGGTCTGACGGCGCTGATGGAAACTATTGAGCAGATCCGCGCCACCCTCAATCCGCAGCTCAGGATCGAAGGCCTGCTGCGCACCATGTTTGACCCGCGCAACAATCTTGCCAACGAAGTCTCCGACCAGCTTGCCCAGCACTTTGGCGAGCAGCTCTACCGCACCGTCATCCCCCGCAATGTGCGCCTCGCCGAAGCGCCCAGCCACGGCTTGCCGGTATTGCTGTATGATAAGGCCTCGCGCGGCGCCTTGGCCTATCTGGCGCTGGCCGGGGAGGTGTTGCGCCGGGAACAGAAAGCGGATGCAGGTCAGCTTGCCGCGAATGCGGTTGCCTGATGCTCAAATTTAAACGCCGGGGAGCGCGTTTCGCACACCCGGTCAACTCGAAACGTGAAGCATATGTCGACAAAAAAACGCGGCTTGGGTAAAGGCCTTAACGCCTTGCTGGGCGATATCCGTCCCCTAGGGTCGTATGAGGGCGAGGTCGCCGGTGATTTGCGCAATCTCCCGGTGGATCTGATCCAGCGCGGCAAATATCAACCGCGCATCGACATGCATGCGGAAAGCCTGGAAGATTTGGCCAGTTCGATTCGCGCCCAGGGCGTGGTGCAGCCCATCATAGTGCGCCCACTCGCTGAGCCGGGCCGCTACGAGATCATCGCCGGCGAACGCCGCTGGCGTGCCGCACAGCTCGCTGGTTTGCAGGAGATCCCTGCTGTAGTGCGCGACGTGCCGGACCGTGTCGCTATCGCTATGTCGCTGATCGAAAACATCCAGCGCGAGAATCTTAACCCGCTGGAAGAGGCGAATGCCCTGCAGCGGCTGATCGACGAATTCACCATGACCCACCAGCAGGCTGCTGAGGCGGTGGGGCGTTCGCGCGTCGCAGTGAGCAATCTGCTGCGCCTGCTGGAACTGGCCGACGACGTCAAGCGGCTGATTGAGCACGGTGACCTGGAAATGGGTCATGCGCGCGCCTTATTGGGCCTGCACGGCCAGAGCCAAGGCGAGACCGCCCGGCAAGTTGTCGCCAAGGGTCTGTCCGTGCGCGAAACCGAGCAACTTGTGCGCCGTTTGCAATTGATCGCTCAGGGCAAGGGTGACCAACCCAAGGAAAAAGGGCATCTTGACCCGGATATCCGTAAGTTGCAGGAGAACTTGTCCGAAAAAATCGGCGCCAAGGTGGACGTGCAGCATGGCACGCGCGGCACAGGGAAGTTGGTGATCCATTACAATAGCCTCGACGAACTCGACGGCATCCTGGCGCACATTAAATAGTGCCATTCTTTCCCGTGCGTCTGGTTGAAGTGCGATTTTGCCAAAGTTTGGGGTTGTGATGTGCGCTGCCCCAGTGTTAGAATGCCGCCCGTATTTTTGTTCTGTGCGCATGTCATGAAGACCCCGCCGCAAATGGGTTGGTTGCTGGTGGGAGTTGGCTCCCATTTGGCAGCAATGGTCGTTGTTGGCTTTGTGCTGGGGTATGCTCTGGATGCCTGGCTGGAGACACGTCCCCTTCTGATGTTTATCTTTGGTTGTCTCGGTTTTGTAGGCGGCATTCTAAAGGCGCATCAGATGTTGAGCAGGTGGGGTTAGGTTGGATAGCGCCGAGCACGAAGTTGCCGAAAAGACCCGCAAGGTCATCGTTCTTCAGGTGGTCGTTGGCCTGCTGGCCGCTGCGGGATTTTATTTCGGCAAGGGCGCTTGGGAGGCGCGCTCCGCGCTATACGGCGCGTTTATTAGCATTGCTGCCGCTCTGCTGCTGCGCCGGGGTGTACGCCGTGCCGCAGCGCAGGCGGCCGAGCATGGCCCCAAGCACGTCATGCTGACGCTCTATATGGGTGCAGTACAGCGCTTTGTGATGGTGCTGGCGCTATTTGGGTTGGGTTTGGCGGTATTCAAGCTTGCGCCGTTGGCGGTCATCGCCGGTTTTGGCGCCGCGCAGTTGGTTTATCTGGCGGGAGCAAGTGGTTCGCGGTCAAGCTGAGTGGTTAAAGATTTTTTATTGAGCATTGGGTGGGGGATAGAGTCTTGAGTGAGGCAGCACATAATTCCGGCGGTGGCGGCACCGTTGAGTATATTCAGCACCACTTGACCAATCTGTGCGTCGGGGACTGTGATCCCGTCACGCATCAGGCGTCCGGTTTCTGGTCGCTACACCTCGACACAATATTTTTCGGCTACCTGATTGCAGCGTTGATCGTGTTTGTCGGCTGGCGTGTCGGTAGCAACCTCAACCCGGACAAGCCGAGCGGTTTTCAGAATTTTGTTGAGATGATCCTGGATTTCGTCAGCACCCAGGTCAAAGACACCTTCCCCGGCCACAATCCGCTGATTGCCCCTTTGGCACTGACTATCTTCCTGTGGGTGTTCCTGATGAATTTCATGGATCTCATCCCAGTGGATTTATTGCCATTGATTGCTTCTACCATTGGCATCCCCTATTTGAAGGCTGTTCCGACCACTGACCTGAACACCACCTTGGCCATGTCGCTCACGGTGTTTGCGCTGGTAGTTTTCTATAGCATCAAGGTCAAGGGGCCGGTGGGTTATCTCAAGATGTTCCTGTTCCACCCTTTCGGCAAGTTCTTTGTGCCGGTCAATATCGTCATGACCACCATAGAAGAGCTGGCCAAGCCACTGAGTCTGGCGTTGCGGCTTTTCGGTAACCTGTTTGCCGGTGAGCTGGTATTCTTGCTGATTGCATTGATCGGCGGCACGTTGACAGTAGGTGCGGCGGCATTTTTCTGGTTCCCTCTGCAGGTGGTGCTTGATCTGGGCTGGTTGATATTCCACTTGCTGGTGATCACCTTGCAGGCGTTTATCTTCATGGTGTTGACCATCGTTTATTTGGGAATGGCGCATACTGAAGAGCATTAAAAGCGGTTTTTTGATTTTTATCTTTAATTTTCATTAATGAGGAGAGCAGTAACATGACACCCGATATGGTTGCACAAATTTATGCCTACACCGCTATTGGTGTTGGCGTCATCCTGGCCGCCGCTGGTTTAGGTTCCGCCATCGGCTGGGGCTTGATCTGCGCCAAAACACTGGAAGGCATTGCGCGCCAGCCCGAGATGCGCCCTGCCTTGATGACCAACATGTTCATCTTTGCCGGTTTGATGGAATCCTTCCCCTTCATCATCTTGGCGTTTGCCATGTGGTTCCTGTTCGCCAACCCCTTCGTTGGTGCTCTGGAAGCTGCGCTCAAGACGGTGGGCGGCTAATTCTGTCGGCTTTGTACGGTAATCATGCCGAGAGGAATGTAACGTGAATATAACCGCAACCCTGATAGCCCAGATGATAGCCTTCGTGCTGTTGATCTGGTTTGTGAACAAGGTGCTGTGGGGGCCGATGTCCGCCATGCTGGTCGAGCGCCAGAAACGTATCGCGGATGGTTTGGCCGCAGCGGAAAAGGGCAAGCACGACCTTGAACTCGCCGAAAAGCGCGCCAAGGAAGAGCTGCAGACGGCGAAAGCAAAGGCTGCCGAAATCATGGCCCAGGCCGAAAAGCGCGCCAATGCGATAGTCGACGAAGCCAGGGTTAATGCCCGCACCGAAGGCGAACGCCAGCTTGCTGCCGCCCAGGCCGAGATCGAGCGCGAAACGAATCGTGCCAAGGAACAGTTGCGAGGTCAGGTGGCATCCGTCGCCATGGCCGGTGCAGCCAGGATCCTCAAGCGCGAAATCGATGCCAAATCGCACGGTGAAGTGCTTAACGACGTAATTGCGCAGATCTAGCCATGGCAGAAAAATCTACTGTTGCCCGCCCTTATGCCCAGGCCATTTTTGACCTGGCGCGCAGCCAGGGTGCGTTGCGTGAGTGGTCCGATAGCCTGCAACTGGTGGCGACGATTGCCGCTGACACCAGAGTGCAGCGTTTGATCACCAATCCGCGGGTTCGTGGTGACCAGTTGCAGACCTTGCTGCTGGATATCGGCGGCGCACGGTTTAACCCGGGCGTTCAAAACCTGATCAAAGTGTTGATTGTAAACCGCCGCTTGGTGCTGCTGCCTGAAATTGCAGCGCTTTATGAGTTTTATCGTGCGGAAGCAGAGCGAACCTTGCAGGCTGAGGTGGTTTCCGCGTTCCCGGTCAGCGATGAACAGCAAAAGAATATTGCTGCCGCCCTGAAAAAACGCTTGGGACGTGACATAAGCCTGACCTGTAAAGTTGATAATGATCTGGTGGGTGGCGCGATTATACGCGCTGGCGACTTGGTGATCGACGGTTCAGTGAAGGGGCAATTGGCCAAGCTCTCCGGTGCGCTGAGAGGATAGAGTTGGGGCGGGTTCAAAAAAAGCCCGCTCCTCTGAAAATACCGGCGCACCCCGCGCCACGCAAGGTTTCGCTAATTTTAAGGTTTTATAGAGGATTAGATAATGCAATTGAGCGCTACAGAAATCAGCGAGCTGATTAAACAGCGGATCGAAAAATTCGAGGTGGTGACCGAGGCCCGCACCGAGGGCAGCGTAGTCAGCATCACCGACGGTATTGCGCGCGTCCATGGTCTGGCCGACGTGATGCAGGGTGAAATGATCGAGTTTCCCGGCAACACCTACGGCATGGCGCTCAATCTGGAGCGTGATTCGGTCGGCGCGGTGATTCTGGGCGACTACGAGCACATCAGCGAAGGCGACAGCGTCAAGTGCACAGGTAAGATCCTTGAGGTGCCGGTCGGTGAAGGTCTGCTGGGGCGCGTTGTTGATTCCTTGGGCACGCCAATTGATGGAAAAGGCCCGATCAAAGCCAGCGGCATGTCACCCATTGAAAAAGTGGCACCGGGCGTCATCAGCCGCCAGTCGGTGAACCAGCCGGTGCAGACCGGCCTCAAGGCTATCGACGCGATGGTGCCCATCGGGCGTGGTCAGCGTGAGCTGATTATCGGCGATCGCCAGACCGGCAAGACTGCCGTGGCCATCGACGCCATCATCAACCAGAAAGGTACTGGCGTTAAGTGCATCTATGTGGCGATTGGCCAGAAGGCCTCATCAATCGCCGCCGTGGTGCGCAAGCTGGAAGAGCACGGCGCACTGGCCCACACCATCGTGGTAGCTGCCGGTGCCTCCGACTCCGCTGCCATGCAGTTTATTGCCCCCTACGCCGGCTGCGCGATGGGTGAATACTTCCGCGACCGTGGTGAGGATGCGCTGATTGTCTATGACGATCTGACCAAACAGGCTTGGGCCTATCGTCAAGTGTCGTTGTTGCTGCGCCGTCCGCCGGGCCGCGAAGCCTATCCTGGCGATGTGTTCTACCTGCACTCACGCCTGCTGGAGCGTGCTGCACGCATCAATGCCGAGCATGTGGAAAAGATCACTAACGGCGCAGTCAAGGGTAAAACCGGTTCACTGACCGCGCTGCCGATCATTGAAACACAGGCTGGCGACGTGTCGGCATTTGTGCCCACCAACGTGATCTCGATCACCGACGGACAGATCTTCCTCGAATCCGATCTGTTCAATGCGGGTGTTCGCCCTGCCATC
>CAMTYI010000046.1:0-6686 GCA_947085925.1 uncultured Gammaproteobacteria bacterium | reverse complement strand
CAGTAAAAAATGGACGATGCCGATTAGAGACTGGAAAGCGGCGCTCAATCGTTTTACTATCCAGTTTGATGAGCGGATGCCGCAACATTAATGAATTCCGTTTACACAAAATTCAGGACACCCTCGTGCGTGGGACGCACCCTACATAACTTTCCTTTTGGAGGCTGGGATGTACCTCAAGGGCAGGCATTGCCACACCCGTGAAGAGCGCAACACCTCATTAGTACCCTTCGAGCATTACGGTGATTACGGTGGCTTCGCGCTCCCAAAAGGTTCTAAAAAAATGGATCCACAATCATTCGCTTACCAAGGCTGATTTCGAATTTATGAAATTACGGCTACTTTACAAATGCGGCATGCGTAGACAAGACCTCTGTGCAATACCGTGGCAATGTAAAGCCATTGGCCGGGTCGTCTATCGCCTCAATTTTGATCACCGGTGCAAATGAATTGACCGAGCCGAACACTGTAGCGAATGAAGTATCGGCAGCGTCTCGCCCAGTACCTAGCCTGACCAGACCCATCGGTGGTGAAATGCCGCTGGGATCGAAGGTGTACCAACGGTTGGTGAGAAAAACCTCAACATAGGCATGAAAATCGGTCGGCACTGCTTTTGTGTCTACACCATAATTGATTCCCGTGACAAAGCGCGCGGGGATATTCATCGCCCGGCACAACGCTATCATCAAATGGGCGAAGTCACGGCATACACCTGCCTGCTCGATAATGGTATCGGTAGCCGACGTGTTGCTGTTCGAGCTTCCTGGCAAAAACGACGTGCGTCGGCGCACCCAATCCTGTATCGCCTGCACCCGTCGGTAGCCAGATTGGACATGAGCAAATTCCCAGGTCACCAGTTTCCCAAGCCGGTCGGACTGGCAGTAGCGACTCGGATAAATATAGGGCAGCACCTCAGATGGCAATTGCGAAATCGGTACTTCTGCAAGGTTTTCAGGCGAATCGAAATGATGGGAGATATCAACTGTCGCTTCGTAGCATACGGTCAACGGGCCAGGGGCGGCTTTCAATCGCATGTAACGCGTGCCATAGGTTAGATCGGTATAAACCACAGGCGTTACCGGCTGGCTGAGATAAAGCTGCTCGATGACGACTGACTGATGGTGTGTTTGCGCGGCATGAATGTTAAATATTAAATCGCTCGCGGAGTCAGCGATTTCATAGCTAAGTTTTATGTCAAATTTTAACCTGATCATGGTGGGCCTCGTTTTCGTTTATGTATTGGACACCCCCCCTTACCCTTTGTGACCCATCGAACGGCAGCGATAGCCGTGATGCCCCGGATTGTTACACCTGTCACAAGCCGTAACGTGCGTTATTTCTTGCGCGGACACATGCATCAAACCCCTTCCTGCACACCCTCATCCAGCCCCGCCGCAAACGTCAGTTGCGCCACGTTGTCGCGTGCGAAGAACCCTTGAAAGTCGCCAAAACGCTGTACGTATTCGATGATCAGCGAGGAAAAATCCGACGCTGAGGAGAAGATTTGCTTGAGACCCTCTTCGCGTGAGCCGACGGTGTCGAACAGAAAGCCTTTGCCTTGGGAAGTGATAGCGTCCACGACAAAATCAATATGTTCATTGTCGTTACGCTGACCGTCTCTTACCGCAAGTGCCATATGGTGCAGGCGCGGGCCATAGTTGCGCACGAAAGTTTCGGTGGGGCTGGGCAGCTTGTCCAGGTGATTGACGCAGTAGGGGTGGTTGTTGGCGGTGAATACCTTGGCCGGGCTTGCGGCTTCAGGCACGCCGCGCACGTTTTTGGTGACATTGGTGGATGAGTTCTGATCCATGATGTCGTAGCTGCCCCAGTAGTAGTAGCTCGACAGCGCCAGGTATTCGAGCAAGGCAGCTTCGCGGTTCTGGCTGTACACGCGGGTGGCAAGGTGGTCGATGGGCAGAATGAGGTCTTTTATTCCGATCCGTTCCTGTATCTCCTTGCCACGTTCGTAGGCCGCCTGCGCGCTGCCGAGGATGACGCATTCACCGTGCTGATAGACACGAATACCATCTGCGGCGCGCTCCATATAGCCCACTATGTTCTGCGTGTAGGGTGAGGGCTTGGACAGGCTCACATTGAGCGGCAAGTCCAGTTCGGCGAGCTGGCCGATGGGGAAGAAGCGAAACTCGCGCTCCTGTTGCTGTGCTACGACTTCGTGGCGGTTTGAAGTAAGCAGAATCTCGCCCAGATAACGGCTGTGCGGACGCCGTGCGCCCACCGGGTACAAGTCATTCAGACTGCGGAAAATATCGCTGTAGCCGGGATCTTTTACCTCGCGCAGCAGGATGTCGGGGGCATTCATATCTATGCGCAGCACGTGCGTAAAATGCTTCGGGCTGTCCAGCGTGACCAGATAATGGTACGGCGTCATCAACGCCAGCTCAGCAATGTATTCAAACGAATTGCCCGGCTCCACGGTAATCATCACTGCCTCGATGCCGCCGATCATTTCTGTTAGGCCGCTGCAGTCGCGTGCTTCCAATACGCGTGGCAGGTATTCTTCAAAGAACGTGGAGTTTTGTTTGTCGCCAAAGCGCGGGCGGTGGGTTGAGTTGAGCATGTGTGTTCCTGCGGCTACTTGGGTTGCCAGCGCAAATCCAGTGTCATGGGAAAGCGCGGATTAAGGGCTTCGGGTTCGACGACCATCGCCCCTGCGCTGTGGCCGTGATCCCAGAAACGCGCACGGCGGCGCGCCTCTGCCTCATTGGCGTTGACGGGAAAAGTGTCATAGTTGCGCCCACCGGGGTGGCTGACGTGGTAGGTGCAACCACCGATGGCGCGGCCATTCCAGCCGTCCACCACATCGAATACCAACGGCGCATGGATACCAATGGCGGGGTGCAATGCAGACGGCGGCGCCCACGCTTTGAAGCGCACCGCAGCCACGAATTCACCGGGCACGCCCGTCGGATACAGCGGCAGCGGACGGCCATTGCACGTCACTTGGTGGCGACTGTCGGTCATGCCACTCACCTTGACCTGTATCCGCTCCACCGATGAATCCACATAGCGCGCCATGCCGCCAGCGGCCATTTCTTCGCCCAGCACATGCCATGGTTCGATGGCCTGACGCAGCTCCAGATGTATGCCCTGATAGGCCACGCTGCCATAGCGCGGGAAGCGGAATTCGATGAACGGCGCGAACCAGGCATCGTCGAAGGCATAGCCCGCCGCGCGCAGATCTCGGCTAATGTCGCGCATGTCCTGTTCGATGAAATGCGGCAGCATGAAGCAGTCGTGCAGCGCGGTATCCCAGTACACCAGCTTGCTTTGATAGGGCGTTTTCCAGAATCGAGCCACCAGCGCCCGCAGTAATAGCGATTGCACCAGACTCATACGGTAATGCGGTGGCATCTCAAACGCGCGCAACTCCACTAATCCCAGCCGCCCGGTCGCGGAATCCGGGGCGTAGAGCTTGTCGATGCAGAACTCGGCGCGGTGCGTGTTGCCGGTCAGGTCTATCAATAAATTACGTAATAGCCTGTCCACCAGCCAGGGCTGATCGCTTTCTGTGCCGGGGGTAAGCTTGGCGTCCATTTGCTGGAAAGCAATTTCCAGCTCGTAAAGATTGTCATCGCGCGCTTCATCGACGCGCGGCGCCTGGCTGGTGGGGCCGATGAACTGCCCGGAAAACAGGTAGGACATGGCCGGATGTTGCTGCCAATAGGTAATCAGGCTTTTCAGCAGATCCGGCCGCCGCAGGAACGGGCTGTCCGCTGCGGTCGCGCCCCCTAGCGTGACGTGGTTGCCGCCGCCGGTGCCGGTGTGGCGGCCATCGAGCATGAATTTTTCGCTACCCAGGCGGGTTTGACGTGCGTCTTCATACAATGTGCGGGTGCGTTCCACCAAGCTTGGCCAGTCGGCAGCGGGATGGATGTTGACCTCGATGACACCCGGGTCGGGCGTGACCGACAGCGACAGCAGACGTGGGTCACGCGGCGGCGCGTAGCCTTCCAGGCGGATCGGCTGGATCAGTGTTGCGGCACAGCGTTCCAGAGTGGAAACCAGCGCGAGCCAGGCTTCCAGCGTGGTGGTGGGCGGCATGCAAACATGCAGTATGCCGTCGCGCACTTGCAGCGCCAGCGCGGTGTGGATGACTTCGCGCGCACGCGGGGTTTCGTCGATGTCATCGTCGGCAGCGGGCTTGGTTGCGGGCGGATATTCGGGCAGCGGCACACGCTCGACAAACGGGTCGGGAGGCAGTTCGAGTTCAAAATCCTCCGGCGCCAGCCACGGCAAGCTGTCCAACGGCAGCCGGTACCCCAATGCGGAATCACCCGCCACCAGATACAACCGATCCTGACGCAGCGGCCAGCGGCTGGAACGCCATTGCGGCGCGGCTGCGGTACCGGCTTTAAGCGGCAGCACATAGCCGACCACCCCGGCTAATCCGTTGCGCAACTGTTTGGCCAGGCGGTTGCGTGCAACAGGCTGGGTGAGGTCAGCCGCGTGCGGGTCGAGGTTGGCGGGCAGGCGGCTTTCCATATCCAGCGCCTGCCACGGGTCTTCATACGCCGGGATGAGGTAACCGGGGTTGAGCCCAAGCTGTTGGGCAAGCTGGGTGGCGAAGCGTTTGAGCAGATCGGGGCTAATGGTTTTGCTGGCTTCGGCGAGCAGTGCCGGGTTGCGCCAGAGCGGCCTGCCATCCGCACGCCAGTAGGCCGTCAATGCCCAGCGCGGCAGCGGCTCGCCGGGATACCATTTGCCTTGACCGAAATGCAGCACGCCGCCGCGCGTAAAACTTGCTTGCAGGCGGCGTATCAGCGCATTCGCCAAGGTCAACTTTTCTTCGCCGAGTGCAGCGATATTCCACTCCGCACCGTCCATGTTGTCGATTGAAACAAAGGTTGGCTCGCCACCCTGGGTGAGGCGCACATCGCCGTGCTGCAATTCGGCGTCAATCTGCAATCCTAGCGTATGCGCCGCTTGCCACTGTGCGTCGGTGTAAGGTTTGGTCACGCGCGGATCTTCGTGAATCCGCGTGACTGTCATGGTCACGTCAAGCCGCGATTCACAGATGCCGGTGAGGCCATTGATCGGCGCAGCGGAGGCGGGTTGCGCGGTGGCAGCCAGCGGGATATGACCTTCTCCGGCGAGCAGGCCCGACGTGGCGTCCAACCCGACCCACCCAGCGCCGGGGATATACGCTTCGCACCAGGCGTGCAAATCGGTAAAATCGGCACTCGGCCCGGCGGGGCCGTCGAGCGGTTTTTCATCGGCGGCGAGCTGGATCAGATAACCCGATACAAAGCGTGCCGCAATGCCCAGGTGGCGCAATACCTGTGCCAATAGCCAGGCACTGTCGCGACAGGAACCAGAACCTTTGGTTAGCGTTTCCTCACAGCTTTGTACCCCCGGCTCCATGCGGATGAGATAGGACACACTGCGTTGTATGCGTTGATTTACATGCACCAAAAAATTGGTGATGCCGATTTCGACAGGTAAAGTGCGATGGAAATCGACGAGCCATTTATTGAGTGCGGTTCCCGCAGTATCCACCTGCAGAAACGGCGTGAGTTCAGACTGAAGTTCTGCCGGGTACTGAAATGGGTAATGCTCTGCCCACGGCTCGACAAAAAAATCGAACGGATTGATGACCGTCATGTCCGCCACCAGATCCACCGTCACTTCAAGTTCACGTGTCGGCTCGGGGAAGGTGAGGCGGGCCACGAAATTGCCGTAGGCGTCTTGTTGCCAGTGAATAAAGTGTTTGGCTGGCTGCACCTTCAGCGAATAAGCCGAAACGGGAGTACGGTTATGGGCCGCAGGCTTGAGCCGTATTTCATGAGGAAATACCATGACCGGACGATCGAAGCGATAACGGCTGTGATGATGCAGGGCAACGCGTATGGTCATATCAAGGAGTGGTCGATGGCAGGCATGGGTGGTCTGCCGGGATTTCCCAACCGGGGTCTGGTAGCGAGGCGAATACACCGCGCAGGCCTTCACTCCAGAGCTGGCTTATCTGGGAGAAATAGTGGTCGCCGTCGGTAATGTGGTGTACGCGATCCAGATTAAAGCTGTCACTCGCGTAACACGCCAGGTCAATCGGTAGCCCGACCGCGATATTGCTGCGCATGGTCGAGTCAAACGATACCAGCACACACTTTATGGCGTCCATGAGAGGCGTTTCAGCATGAATAACGCGGTCAATGATGGGTTTTCCGTATTTGGTTTCACCGATCTGGAAGTAGGGGGTTTCTTCAGTGGCCTCGATAAAATTACCCTCGTCGTACATCAGAAACAAGCGCGGCGGCTCCTCTCTTATTTGCCCACCAATGATAAAATTAGCATTTACCGTGACATTTCCCTTGCGCAAAAATGGCCCGTCGCGTTCACGTACCTCGCGCAGGCAGTCTCCCAGCAACATGGCCACGTCAAACATGGATTCGACATTCCACAGACTGCGTAATTCATTGTACCGTCCCCGCTGCTCGAGCAAATTGATCGCGCTCTGGGTAATGGATAAATTACCCGAACTGAGGATAACGATAACGCGGTCACCATTTTTGACGAAACTGCGCATTTTTTTGAAACAGGCGATTTGATCCACTCCTGCGTTGGTGCGGGAATCAGAGGCAAATACCAGACCGGCGTTAAGTTTGAGCGCGACGCAATAAGTCATAAGAGATCCACAGTATTATTTAACATCCATTATTGTACCTGTG
>CAMTYI010000045.1:0-8841 GCA_947085925.1 uncultured Gammaproteobacteria bacterium | reverse complement strand
GTATTCAAGGTTGCCATCTTCGGGGTCAGAAACATTTATTACCGAAGGATTGGGCCTAATGGGTGAAAACATGGCGACGCCATCCGTAGGCAAAAAATCGCTATCGAGATTATTGTTTCTAAATGTAAACTTTCTCAGGCCATAGCTATAATTTGCCTCAAAGCCAAGCGACAGCCACTTCTTCAAAAAAACCTCCCCACCAATCCCGGGCTGCAACATAAGTGCTCCCGTAGATCTGGAGTCAATAACAACAATCTTTTTGAACGTTGCTGCCGGACCGTCCAGATACAGAAATACCCAATCTTCTCTATAGCCGATATCAAAAATTTCGTGGATTGACAATCGGAAATATAGATTGTATTTATCAGGCACACTTATCGCGTTGTGTTTCCAACCCAGAAAAAACTCATTGTAGGAAATCGTGGCTCTTCGATCGTTTGTAACCTGCGGAAAATTTCCGTTCTCATACGATAGCTGAAGAGGAAACCTTCCATTGACTGTTGATTCCGACGCACCTTGCCATGTGCCACCTCCAATCAACAATGCATTTTTTTTATCGAGCTTCCATTGAAACTCAACGCCCGCCAAAGGGGCATAGTTAATGCTGGGCAAAGGGTTGCTAAACTGTTGAACCCCGGTTCTAGTGGTCGCATCATTCACAGGTATATCGGCCTGATACGCAAGTGGCGCTCTGAACACGCCTTCATTCAGCGCCGTAAGATTAGGGGCGTGAATCCCAAGCGTGGGTGAAAAACTCCATTGATACTCCTCCTTCTCCTTGGCATAGGCAATATCGCAAAATATTACGATGCCTGCCAAGCCTCGCAGGAACAGCAAACTAAGCCAGCGTATTGGACTTCTACACAGCACCTTGAGACTTTCCCTGAGCAAGGCGCGGCTTAAGGTAGGAAAACACCACGGGCAGCGCCATCAACGCCGCCAAACAACTCACCACCATGTATGCGGCGACAAAATACCCCAGCTTCTGGTTGGGCGGGAATTGGGAAAAAAACAGCACCAAAAATCCCACAGTAACAATCATCGCGTTAAACACAATGGTCTTGCCGACACTGCGTAGCGTACCCAGCGTAGCCATCCGCCGATCATTCTCTTTTTGCTGTTCACGGCGATAACGGAACATGTAATGTATCGCATAATCCACACCCACACCGATCGCTACGCCCGTCGCCAGCATCGTCGAAACATCAATGGGGATGCCCATGAAACCGGCACACCCCGCAATCAACACCGTCGCAAGTGTTACCGGAATAATGGTCACCAGCCCCATCGAAAAAGACCGGAACAACAGCGCCGCAAGCAGGAATATGCCCAGCTTTGACAGCACAATCGCCATAGCCTGCCCCTTGATCAGCAGCTCGGCCCAAATATAGGAATTATTGGCGGAACCCGCCAAGTTGACTTTAACATCAAGGCCGGGCATTTCCTTTTTCACAAAATCGTTAACCCCATCAATGATCACCTTGAGATCACCGGTATGGTCCGTTTTGACGAAAAAGGTCACGTTGGCCTGACGGTAATCATAATCGATCACTTCATTCAGCAGCTCGGGCTGCCCGGAGATGGAAAACAAAAAGAGGTCTTCGGCAACTTCCGCTTCAGAGGCCGGCAGCACATTGTATTGAGGTGCATCCGCATGCAGCGTTTTATTCATGCTCTTCAAATAATCAACCACAGACAGCGAGTCGCCCACATAAGGCAGGCTTTCAACCTTGGCCTGGAGCGCCTCGATCTTCTTCAATAACGCCAGCGACTTGAGCGCATCCTTATGCTTTCCTTCTACAACCACATTCAGGAAGATCGTGCCGTCGAATTTTTTGTTCAACATGTCATTGGAAAGCGCCACCTCGCTATCCTTCTTGAAGTCACTCATCCAGCTTGAATCGACACGCAGCAGTGTTGCGCCATAAACACCCAGCACGGTCACCGCAATCAACGCAAGGCTCACCCCTTTTTTATTTTTGAGGATGATCTCCCCCCAGCCCACCAACATCCGGGTGATGCGGTCTTGTTCCGCATGAACGCGCATCGCACGCCGTTTTGCCAGATAGCCACCAACCTTAGGCTTCAACAGGCACAACGCGGCGGGGAGAAAGGTCACGGACAACAACCAGCAATACACAATGCCGAGCACTGTAAACAAGCCGAAGATCTTGAACGGTGGCATTTCCGAAAACCACAGGGAAAGAAACCCTATCGCCGTCGTAAGCGACGTCGTGATCAAGGGCGGGCCGAGTTCCTCCAACATCTGCCCAACAATCACCTTTGCCTCCCGGTGAGGGTCGCTTAAAACATTATCGTAATAATTGGTTAGCAGATGAACAGCATTGCCTATTGCTACCGCTACCAAAATCACCGGCAACATCGTGGAAATGGTATATAGCGGCACATTCAGCATCGCCATGCTCCCCATGGTCCAGATAATGCCGGCCGCCATAATGAACAAGGGCAATAGCACGCCACGCAATGTTTTAAACACAAAAAAGAGGACAGCCATGATCGCCACTATCAGCAGCGGTATCATGACCTTCATATCCTGCATTGCGTAAAATCCCGAGCTGACCTCGATAACCGGCCGGCCTGCCATGTAAAACACATCCGCATCCTTGTCGGCGGCCTTATCGCTTTTTGCCGAAGCTTTATCCTGTTGCGGCCATTGGCTCTGCCCGCCGCCTTCCGGCCATTTACCCTGTTGCCAATTGCCGCCACCGGCCTGACCACTCCACGCACCGCCCCCCTGCTCTGCGGCGAGTATCCCCTTGATCTGCCAATAGGTCTGATACCGGTTTGCTATCCCCTCCTTTAGTTTGGCGCGGATCATGGCCCCCGTGCCATCCTTGGAGACAATGTTACCTACAAACAAGTCACTATTGCCGTAAACGACGTTCTTGAGCCGCTCGATTCCTGCCTGGTCGGTGGGCGCGGTTTCCATGAGCCGCTGCGTGCTCAACTCCGATTCCGTCCCCGTGAACACAGTGGCGGTAGACAGTGAAGCCACATCTATCGTCCTATAGGCAATCACTCCCGGCAGCGCGGAAATTTTTTCCGTAATACGCGCAATGCGCGCCAGCGTCTTTGGATTAAAAATACCCTCTTTTTCATTGACAATACCGATGATGACAGCATCCTTGACGCCAAACACCTCATCGACCCTTTCATCATAGAGGATCGCAGCATGTCCCTTGGGGAGATAAACACGGGCATCCGTCTCCCAGTGCAGCTTGGGCAACTGAAAGGCGAAAAATACCGTGATCGCGGCGATGACGAGCATCACGCTCTTGGGGGAATTCGTAACTGCGGCGTATAACCTGTTCAGCATGGCTGTAGCGGCATCCTTTATGCGATGACAGGCGGGAGGGAGCAAACCCACCCGCCTGCGAAACTTATCCTGCGCTGAGTTCACATAACAGAAAACCCAAAGAGAGGGTTTTCCGGCAAAACTTCTGCATTAAACCACGCCGTTAGAATGAATACTTGAAATCCATAAAAATACGGTCATTATTATGGAAATAACCAAGAAATTGCGGCCTTTGTTGCGTGGCTGCAACGATGGGCGAAATGCCTCCACCGGGATCGCCAAAAAAGCCCTTTTTACCCCAGAAAAGATCCATCCCGACACCTACCTGAAACTTGTCGGTCACCTGAAAGGTAACCTTGGGCTTCAGGTATGACTCCTTCATATTGACCAGGTATATCCATAGAAACTGCGCCGTCGCGGAGTGCTGAGGAAACTCTTTTCTGCCAAAAAGGTTGAAGGAACTGTCATTCCGTGCCTGAATGAATTCAGGGTCAGGATTCAAAATGATCCATTGGGTGACCCCAGGCGACAGATCCAGGCCTTTTATATTGAAGTCCAGCCCCATCCCCCAGCGGATATGATCCCGTTTAAGTGCGCCATTGTTGTCAAGATAACCGTCGTTATTCCTGTCCACTGTATTTTTCAACCCAAAATACTTGCCCGTCACATAGGCCGCCTCGCCCTTTAGAATAAAAGGGCCAATCTGCTTGACTGCGGTTCCGCCATACATCGTTATTCTGGTATAGGTTGGATACAATATCGGATCTTCCTGCTGATCAATCCTGATCGTGCGAAAAACGGTAGGGAAAAAATCCCATGTATATAAATAACTCAGCGACACCTCAGTATTAAGAATATTGGTAGTCGCCCTGAGTCCTACCTGGGAGTTTTCCATCTTGAATGATTGAGGTTTTTTGGTTAGTAGAGTACCAAAATTATCGCGTATATCCTGCAGAAGCTCCCATTCAGAACCGCGCGGTGCCGACTTGTGAAACTGGACATCGGGTATCACCAGGAATTGATACGTGGTATCGCCGCGATAATGATCCATCTTCAGCGTCCACTGAGATATTCTATAATCCAGCAAATCAGGCAGAATCAGCTCCCTGAAGTCGACAGGGTTAACCTCGTCTACGATCCTGACACCTTCCAGCACGCCCCACACGACATACTGCTTGCCCAGACGGATATCGAGATTCTTGAGAAACACATCAACATAAAGTTCCCGGGTCGCCGCCACAGGGGAATCTTTCTCATGTTGAAGATTTTCTACAAAAACAAGAGGTTGCTGAGAGTCACGCTGTGGTCTGGCCGCAATCGTGCGGTAATCAAATAAATCATAGGCCAGATCATAATAAGCCCAACCGGCATAATTAAATTTAACGTTTGAAGTAAAAGGATATTGTGCATTCACATAGAGGATGTTGCGCATCTTGGTGATCGATCTTGGCTCACGGACCCGGAATGCGGCTTCATGCTTCAAATAACCGCTCACACGCAGCTTGGACCAGACGGAGGACTTCCCCTTTTGGACATCCCCCCCCCAGCGGCCACCCCAAAATCAGCGCCTTGCTCTTTTGTTCCCTCGGCAAACGCGGATTGGATGCTACCCATCAAAGCCGCTGCAAACAGGACAACAACACATAGCACTATCTTTCTCGTTTTCAAATCTGGCCCTTACATTGATCACACAGGATAACATGGCCTTCGCCGGACAATCCCAGCCCCAAAGTAACCAACATCCCCGGCGCAAGCCGCAGTCCACAGCCAGAGCAATCCATTTGTCTATTCAACTTGATCTCCTCCCACCCCAAAACTGAAGGGAACCTGGCCGGTTGAGGCGCCGTATTGGCCACTGATTGGAGGTTCGACACCGCAACATTGCGCCCGGCAGCGTGTCCCTCGACAAACGCCTCTTCAAGAATCGTGCGTATCAGGATTGAAACGGGTACGCCCAGCTCGCTCGCTCGTTGTATCACCCGATCACGCAACACCTTAGGCACCCTCGCCCCCAAAAACTCTTCCTTACGCTTCATCGCAACAGACATAGCTTTGTCTCGCATGGCCTGCGCTTGGATTATCGGCATCTCGCGCATAAACTTGCCCTCGGCATTTGTATAACAACGAAAGATAAATGTTATACAAATATCAGGAGGGCGTCAATAGTCAAAAAAGCCAGGCTGTCAGGGACGGCAGAGGGGAGATAAGGGGCAGTCCGCACGCGATTGATACAAGTCGGTCTCATCCACTCCAAATCGCATGGAGGAGGAGAAACACATTATCCTAAAGTTATTGAACCGCAGAGGACGCGGAGAACGCAAAGGAATTCAGGTGGTTAGCGTAACATGCACCCTCACTCGACGGATGACTCGGCACACAAGCCAAGGTCTTGTTTTTCCTCTGCGTTCTCCGCGTCCTCTGCGGTGAATCGCCGTTTTTAGGATTATTTAAGCACTCCCTCGCCGCCGCTCACCGCAGAACATGCGACGAAATTGGCCTATTTGCTATACCCTTTTTCCAACGTCCTTTCAGCAAAAAGGCCATCCTGAAGACCAACATTAATCTCCACGTTGGTAACCTCAAACAGAGATGAGTGCAGGGTTTGTACATTCTGAACAACCACCTTATCCCACACCCATGCCGCCCCCACCTTTTGCCAGCGCAAATTTTGCCTTTTCAGCAAATCGCCCCTTTTGTCGTAATAATCAACCCGTGCCTTGATGCAGCCTTCCCAGGCAGTCGTTTTCAGGAACCAGGATAGTCGCTTGCTGTACAGCGGACTCTTTTCCTTGGGCGTGCTCTCCACCACATAAAATTCGTTATTGTTGGCAGGCTCGGTTCTGAGCAGCTTGTGCTCATCCTCATCCCATGCCCTGCCGCTGATATCCGCATACGTCAAATCCGACCCCAAAAAGCTATCGCCCGGATCCCTGATTGAAACGCGGCGTATCTTTCTCAATGCCGGCAGATAAATCCACTGATCAGCATTTTTGTCCGACTCACGGGTAAATGCCCAGCGCATAAAGGCCGCGCCCTGGGCATCAGGTGGATATTCCGTAAAGAGGATCATTTTATCGGCGACGCCCTCGGCCCCTTTATAATCCTTCCACAAACGGAGGTAGACATTTTTCCTCTCGCTCCCCGAGCTGTCCTTGAGAATAATCGCCAATTTTGAGCGCTGATCATTGCCGGGGTTTTTATAATCACAGTTTTTTACGACATCTTCACCCGTCACCGCACCGTCTT
Organism: uncultured Gammaproteobacteria bacterium; assembly: GCA_947085925.1. Taxonomy (GTDB): domain Bacteria; phylum Pseudomonadota; class Gammaproteobacteria; family Ga007554; genus LNEJ01. The sequence continues at coordinate 2,279 of CAMTYI010000045.1, read as the reverse complement.
GAGCTGCGTGAACCTGAGGCACAACAATTACACCGGGCAACAACAATGAAAGCGCTACCAGATAACGCTTGATACTGAAATCCATCAATGGACTCATGGTCGACTCCCGTTTTTATTGTTACAGTTAACAGTGACAAAAATAAACCGGCTTGGCTCAGGCGATGGCCGGACGCCCAACATACAAAGCTCACCCATCCACCAGACCAAGGCCTTATTTTAATGAATAAATCCCTTGGGGTGAATTTTAGACGAACAAATTACCTTGATTTGTCGAACATTGTCAAACAGTTTGCGGCATAGACAACAAAATATCCGCAATCTACGAAAAAAATCGGGGAGCGATCTCTGGGTAAAAATACCACATTGGAAAATTACGGGAAAAAAAAAGAGAGAGGGTTTGAACCCTCTCTCTCTTTTTCTTATCAGCCTAAGCCGATCGTTCAAATGTTACGGATTGATCACAGGAGGAGTATAGGACGGCTTGGCGCCGAACAAGGCGGCATTCCAAACGTTGCCAGTAAGAGGATCAAATGGACCCATTCTGGCCAAATCAAACTGGACAAGGGGAGCAGGGTCAGTGGCAGCTATCTTGCTTAGATTTGCATATGACTGGTAACCAAAGTTCTGCGCGCCAAGACCAGCCCCCATTGTAATTCCTTGACCAATCCAGACAACCTGCACTTGATCACCTGCGGCATAGGGCAGAGGACCGACAGCTTCAAGCTGGAAATTTCCAGCCGTAGGGTTGGAGGTACCCTGACGTTGACGAAGTACGAAGAGCTGTTTGTCGTCCACACCCTGGGCGGGGGTTGTGGCACCCGCTGGGGCTATATTTACGCTTTGCCCAAGATCCAGCTTTTTGCCTTGAATAACACCAGCATCATTCGCATCCTGAGAAAAACCAAAAGTGCTCGAAAAGTTCGCGCTGGGCTGAGTCACGGTCTGACCCAGTATGACGCGGTTAATGCCAGGAGAGGGAGCTGCCCAACCTGTCTGTAACTCGGCCGCCGAAGTAAAGACGGTGGTAACGCCAGCATTTACCTGAGTTTGATTGATAGTTTGTAGACCAGCAATACCCGCTCTACCACCCATACTCACGAAATTTTCGTCCTTGAAGCCAGTCGCATCAGTTACGAGGGTCTGGATGTATTGCTGACTACCACCACCTGCCACGGGGACAGTAATGGTGCGTTGAAGAAAGTAATCGCCCGCCATGGCCGTAGCGCAGGTAGTACCTGTCACGCCAGCACAGCCAGCCGTAATGGTCTTATCCGTCGTAGGTGTCGTACCCAACTGCCAATCACCAAAACCAAGGGGTGGCGCAGCAACCGCCGCACCCGAAAGGATCAGCGCAGCGGAACCTGCGGAAACCATAAACATTATTTTGTTACGCATATCATATCTCCCCAATCATGACGCCCAATTTAGAGGCAGGCTTCCCGCCCCATCCAAAACACCTGAGTACATCTGTGGGGATATTTTTAACATGGGCCAACACGTTTGTCAAGGCCATTAATATTTATCGGCCGTCTATGACAAACCTTTAGGCCAAATATGTGACAAGCATCACAAGATTCATATCCCGCACCACTTTTCGTATCATCCCTGATACAAACAAAACATGCAACAATACTCATACTCCAACAGCCCGGCTTTTTGCTCTCTAATCCAGCGAACGGGAGCCGGGGATATATAGCAAGCCACTCTTTCACCGCGCACTATGCTTGCTGCCTGCGCTTCACGTTATACTTCGCACCTTGAACTTAACCTTCCGATAAAAAATGAACGATAGCAATGAATATGCAGGGGATCCTCTCCTTCGCCCTGGGCATAGCACCCGTGACATTGTCACTTTTACGGTGAGGGGCGCTGCATACCCATGAAGGGCACAATGTACCCATGAAGGGCGCAAAATGGGGCCTGCCTGCCATCGCCGTGATTTTTGCGTTAATCGTGCTTTTAATAGGCGCCGACCAGCCATTGTTTCTGTCGATTAACCGGCGCAGCCAATTTACCGACGACGCGCTGTGGGCCAATTTGACCGTTCTTGGTGATGGGCTGGTGGTGTTTGTGCTGGTGCTGCTCTTCACGGGGCGGCGCCCTGATATGGTGTGGGCGTTGATTCTGACGGGGGCGCTCGCATCCTTGGCGGCTCCTGCCTTCAAAGCGCTGATCGGCGGCGGGCGTCCGGCGGCGGTGTTGCCGCTGGAAAGTTTCCATATCATCGGTCCGGTGCTGCACTCCGGCTCGTTTCCCTCCGGCCATACCATGGCGATCTT
>CAMTYI010000044.1:0-8343 GCA_947085925.1 uncultured Gammaproteobacteria bacterium | reverse complement strand
TGGTGATGTCCAGCGCGAACAGGCCACGACCGCCGGCTTGTTGGCCGCCGACGAGAATGGTTTTCCACCCCGCAGTACCGCTGGTGGTGGTTTTGATATAGACATCCGACACGGTAGGGCCTTGATCGACGTAAAAAAGATGGTTGTAGGCTTTGTCCGTCAGGTAGTGCAAACCCTTCCCGGCAGCGTTGGAAAACAGGTTGTGCGGGATATAGGCCATAGCCTCTTCGCCGGTACCTGCGTCGAAGCCGTGCAGCATGCCGTCATTGGCGCCGACATAAACAACACCTCTACGGCCTGACTGGGCGGTCTTGAAGGTCGAGTATGGCGTCGTGCCAGGCAGCGTGTCGGGGTAGTTCAGGTCGGGCTTGCCGACGAATACCGGGTTAGAGTGGACGATGTCGCCCAACCGGCTGCCGCGCACGCGGAGGCTGGGGTCCGTGGAGGTGGCGACGATGCCCTCCAAGGAGCGGTCACCGCGCAGGTAGTCAAGGCGTTTAGACCCATATCCGTCGGCTCCACTTGGCCCCATGTTAAGGTCATCTTGTTGGGCTGCCGAAAGGGCTGTGGTGTTCCATTGGAAAGGTATTCCTTTTTTAACGCCGACAGCGGCATTGTATGTCAGGATGGTGCGAGGATTGCCGGTGCTTGAAATATTTCGAGCATCGAGCTTGTCTTTCGCGTTCCAGGTTTCTGACGTGGCGAGATTGCCGGTGACTGGATCCAAAGCGTATGAAAGCAACTCGCCACTCCATAGGCTGGAATCGAACTTGGCTTGGTAAACTGCGCTGCTGGTGCCCAAGGTTGCAGTATTGAATGCTACGGCCGAGGCGCTCCCAGACCGGGAGGCGATGTTCGAAATAACTTTTGCCAAAGCTTCTGTCAAGTCATCGGCATTGGTTGCGGTAAAATACTGGCCCTTGCCATAGTCTGCCGCGTCTTGCAGCATCTGATTGGCAACGGAAAAACCGATGGTGTAGGTGTTGAGATTTTGTTTGGGGAAAGTTGAGTCATCGAAGCTGACGCCGCTCAGATCAGTGGCAGGAGTCTTTCTCATGTCAATATCTTGCGCAAAGCTGGCTATGTCGTCAAGGTAGAGAGAGAACCCCTCGTTTGCTTCAGTACTGGCGGGCTGGAAGCCATCAGAATGTTGTGGGAAGGTTGGGTACATCGCCACTGTAGTGTTGGGTGCTAGATTGTCCCAGTTTGGCAATGCGCGGGTGGTATTGCTGACATCGTCGGGGTCGTCAGTTGGGAAGGTTGTGTCACGGGTTGGTAAGCCGTCGGTGATGATGATCGTATAATTTTTCTGGCAACGGTGCTGGATTGGACTCACGTGTGCTGCGCCAGTGTAAGCGCTGGTAAGCCCTCGGAAATACCGCGTAACTTCATAATAGGCTTCAGCCAATGGCGTATTGGCCGATGCTGTGAGGCCATTAATGGCGTTCGTTAGCGCGGCGAGATTGCTGCCGCATGTGGCGTTAATCGTTGCGCCGTGACCAAAGTTTTGGTCTGCGGGAGCGTTAAAACTGGAGATGCCAAAGCGCATTCCAGGGGTATTCGTGACGAGATTGGTCGCTACCGTTCTGGCGACATTGATACGGGTATCATTGGGTATAGTGCCGGCGACAGTGAGATTGGTATTGTTCGCGTAAGTATTGAACAGGTAATTGAGATAATTACCGGTATAGCGAGTGGCGTTGCCGCGCGGAGCCGGAAGCATCAAGCACTTTACGACATTATTGACGTCCCTCCCTCTTTTCCACCCAGCACCTGCGCAGTCGGGGAGTCCGCCAAGCCCATAGTTTCCAATGGCTGGATCATATCCCCAGTTGGCATAGATGGTTGCATTGTCGTACCCCGGTGCCCAGATGATGTTATCCATACTTCCGGAATTATCAATTAAAATCATGACATTGGGTTGCACCGTCGAAGTCAGGAAGATTGGTGTATTGGACAGCGTGCCGGGCGCCGCCTGTGTGAATGGTGAGGCGAAGACCAGTATATAGGCGAGCAAGGTGCCCCAGGCGGCGGGTTTCTTCAGTGTTTGCAGTTTCATGATGGTTCTCCTAACACAGTGGTGTCAGCGTTGTTCAACGTAATGGGTGAAATGGGTATGTTTATCAATGAGGTGTCAGAATCTCTTGCCGTAGTACTCTTGCAGAATTACCGTGGCACTATCGGATCCTCCCGTGCCTCTGGCGGTGATGCGAACATTGGTAACTGTACCCGCACCGGATGAGCATCCGTAGCAGCTTTCAAGCTCCGGGTTGGTATTTCCTGTCGTTGAAACGAACTCTACGATGTAGCGTGGCTGGGTTTTCACGCCAGGGATGGCGTTGCCGCGATAGACTATGGAAGCACCGCCGGACCAGGTGGCGTCGCTGTAGATGTTCGGGGCCAGTGCGGTGGTTACATTGTAGAGTCCACTCGCGCCATTGAACGCGGCGACCGCTGCCATGCCCTCGACGTGGGCTTCGGCGTCTCTCAAGGCTGCTTCGGCGGACTGGAAAGCAAGGTTCTGGTCACGGCTGTTGCCTGCCATTTTTTCTTCTAGTGTTGATGTGCTCATGGCAGTGATGCCGATGAGGGTCAGCACCAGCAGGATCAGCAGGCTGACGATGAGTACTGAGCCGTGTTGTCTGGCATGGATAGAGTGAATCATGTCATTGTCCCCGGTTGCGTATCTGGAGGGTTGTGGTGAAAACACGGCGCAGGCGGCGGTCATCGGTGGGGTTGATGGTGGTTTCCGCCAATCGGTAGTTGTTGCTGTCCGTGACGGAACTGGCCTCTTCCACACTACGCATCAGCAGAGAAAGCCGCGCGCTGACGACATTGGCCCAGTTTGTGACGTTGTTGGCGGTGATATAACGGTTCGCCGTGCGATCGTTGTCGGTGTCTTCGCCATACAATACCTGCATGCTCTCAACGCCTTCCAGCAATTCCTCAGGGTTGCCGGCTATCAGGGTGGCTCCGGCCAGCGGGCGCCGGAATAGCGAAGGTGGATTGTTGGGGTTGTTGTCCCTCTTTCCCACATAGTAGATGTTGCTGACCAGCCGCAGGACCTCGCCGCCAGCGCCCGTCGAGAGTGGCATTGCGGCGACATTGCCAGGTACGCATCCTGCGCTGAGAGTGAGCTGGACTTCTCCAGTGCCGATGGTTAGCACGTTGCAGGCCTGTGCAACATCCGCATTGACACAGTCGCTAAACATCAGGATTTCGTCGTTTGCGAACACTGAGCCAGGAACCGTCCTCACGACAGTGCTGGCGCCACCCGTTGTTTGTGTGATCCGCGCTGGGTTTTCTCCGGCGGTCCAGATGCGGACGATGTCGGAGCCGGGGACGGCCTGGAAATTCTCTAGCGTCGTGCCGCCAGCGGTAGTCCAGTGGCCTGCGGTAGTGCTGACGGGCGCAACATTGGCGCTGGCAATGTTATATGTCTGTGCGGGGTTGGTGCCTGTCGCCTCCCAGCCTTGTAATCCCATGTTGGGATTAAAGCTGGTAGGAATCGCACCCGCCAAGGTGTTGTTGACGTTCGTTGCTCCCGCCGCCCGTCGGCAGCCCTGATACCCGGCCATGCGGATGTCCCTTGATAAGAAGTCCATAGCGAAACGGCCGTTCTCCTGCAATCGCGCTAGACCATCCTGGACACGGTAGGTCTGTCGGCTGCTAGTGAAAAGTTGCATGACGCCCGCCAGTAAAATCAGGCTGATGGTGATGGCGACCATCACCTCTACCAAGGTGAGGCCGCGTTGCCTGTCCAGGCGCGTGTGATAGGGTATTGTGTAGTTCATGGCTGGAAGCTCATTGAAAAGCAGGTCAGGTCAACGGCTGGATCGCTGCCGCAGTCGGTGCCGGTGGCGCCGGTGCGCGCGTCGTCCCACATCACCGCGATGGTGAAACGGTTGGTGCCTCCGGTGCGTGACACGCTACCTCTGCCCGATGGCAGCAGGCTCGCAGTGGCAACTCTCCAGGCATAGGCGTCGTAGGTGGCCATATCCGTCGTGCTGCAACTGTTGACGACGCAGTCGGTTGGAGCTGCGGCAGGTATTGCAGTTGAGATGCTATTATACTGGCCGGTCAGCACCCCCCCCGGGTTGGCCCTTATACGGTCGGCCATGTCGTAAGCCTGCTGCGTAGCAATGGTGCGTAGATAGGCGTTCTGGTTGTTGCGTAGCCCCGCAGCCTGTAGCCCCGCCAGGCCGAGCAGGCCGATGGACAGCACCACGATTGCTACGAGGACTTCCAGCAGGGTGAAGCCGCCGTGTAGGGGAACGAAGGGTGTTTGTTGTTTGAGGGTTCTGTTCATGTAGGTAGTTCCTATGGACAGGCGGACCGGCTGATCCCCACCCTGCCGGTGGCGGCCACATTAACGGCGCGGACTTCGTTTCCGATGCAGCCGGGGATCGACAAATTAAATGTGCTTGCCGCGTTGCTGAAGCCAGAGGGTTGGTACTGGATGAATGTGGCGGCACTGGTCAATGCGCTGCCGCCGTCAAGTGCCGCGCTCACTGTCAGTAGCGTATCCCCCGCATCGACGCTACCATTGGCGTTTACATCGGCAAAGGCTATCCACCCACCCACCCAATTTGTCCCGGTACAGGTCGCCTGATCGGTGCTGACACATACAGTGATCGTGCGGCTTCGTTTGATGGCCTCACCGCGTGCCAGTTGCAGGGTGGAAACCAGTTCGTTGGCCTGGGTTGAGATGCGATTGTTTTGTATTGTTGATCTGAAGCTGGGCACAGCAAGCGACAGCACAATCGCTCCTATGGCGAGTACGACCATCAGTTCAACCAGCGTGAATCCTGTGTGTTTTTTGTTCATGGCTTTGTTGTATCACCGCGAATTTTCACTGTCATTCTAAAACCGACGAGCTGCGCGGTTTCCCCGATGAATGGATCAATAGGCCAAATCCTCAATAGGTTTATCGGCAGGGAATGTGGGATAATCAAGGTATGATTCTATTTCTATTTAAGAGCGCCAATAATTATGTAGGGTGCGTCCTACCCGTGAAGGGCACAATGCACGCACCAATGATCGTGGTGCGTGGGACGCACCCTACGGTTCCACTGTTGATTTAGAAATGGAATGACAGATTGTTTGGTAATAGGCGGTGGCCTGATCGGCATGCTCACGGCGCGTGAATTGCGGCTCGCCGGTGCTACAGTGCGATTAGTGGAGCGTGGCACGACAGGGCAGGAGGCATCGTGGGCGGGCGGCGGGATATTGTCGCCGCTCTATCCGTGGCGTTATCTGGAGCCGGTGACGGCATTGGCGCGCTGGAGTCAGCAGGCCTATTCGGGATTGTCCAATGAGCTGGCAAGCGAGACTGGCATCGATCCGCAATGGACGAAAAGCGGGCTTTTGATGCTGGATTCCCTTGTGCCCTTTAGGGTAAGCGAGAAGGCAATAGCGCAAGCCTGGGCCGGGGAGGTGGGGGCGAGACTTGATGTGGTTGAGACCGGGGCCATACTTGAAAGCGAGCCTGGCTTGAGTACACCTCCCCAAGAAGCATTATGGATGCCGGAGGTGGCACAGATCCGTAATCCGCGCCTGTTGAATGCCTTGAAGGTTAATTTACCGGCGCTGGGCGTGACCGTCGAAGAGCATATTGAGATAACCGGGTTTGTTGTGAGAAATGACCGGCTTGAAGGTATCGAGACTAGCTGCGGGCGGATCACCGCTGGCAAAGTAGTGGTTGCCGCAGGCGCTTGGAGCAGCCGGTTGCTCGCAGGGCTGGGATACTCCCTGGACGTGGCGCCGGTGCGCGGGCAGATGATCCTGTTTCGGGCGCGTCCCGGCGTGGTATCGCGTATCGTGCTGAACCAGGGCCGTTATCTTGTGCCACGCCGTGATGGGCGCGTTCTGGCGGGCAGTACGCTGGAATACGTGGGTTTCGATAAAACTACTACGCAGGAGGCTCTTGCCGAGCTAAGCCGCGCCGCCATAGCTATGGTGCCGACCCTGGCCGATTATGAGATCGAGCGACACTGGGCCGGATTACGCCCTGGCTCACCCTGCGGCGTGCCCTATATCGGCGAACACCCGCGCGTGCAAGGGTTGTATGTCAATGCCGGGCATTTTCGTAATGGTGTAGTGCTTGGCCCGGCTTCGGCGCGTCTGCTGGCCGATATCCTGCTCGGACGACAGCCGGTGCTCGATCCCGCACCGTATGCCTTGTAAGGTGGCAATGAGGGCACAACGGAGTACTGTGAAAACATGGGCTATGGGAACGGGTATTGTGCCTTGATCTTGTAGAGCGAAGCGCAATGCCATAGACTTTAGCTCAAGATTTGTTCTATATTAGACGATAGTTATGAATGATATGAATACGCACATGCTTGGCAGTATAGATATGGTTGGTCTCATGCGCGAGCATGGCATCACCCCCACCCAGCAGCTGGTGGAGATCGCGCACATCCTTTTCTCTCGGCCTCAACACCTCTCCGCAGAGCAGATTTTGGCGCTGGTTAATCGTGACCGGCATGCGGTGTCCAAGGCGACTATTTATAATACGCTGGGGTTGTTTGTTTCCAAGGGTCTGATTCGTGAGATTATTATTGATCCCACCAAGGTGTTTTACGACCCCACTACATCGCCTCATCACCATTTTTATAATGTCGATACCGGGGCGCTGATGGACATCGCAGCCGATGCCGTCGCGCTCAGTAAGCTGCCCGATTTACCCGATGGCACCGTCGCAGAGGGCGTGGATGTTGTCGTGCGCATTCGTAACTGTAGAAGATCCACAGCAGAATAATCTGCTTCATGCGGCATTTTTGGTTGTCCTAAGCCCCCAATTTTATTTATACTACGCACCCTTTCGTCGGCATAGCTCAGTTGGTAGAGCAACTGATTCGTAATCAGTAGGTCGGAGGTTCGATTCCCCCTGCCGGCACCATTTTTTTCAAGTTTATTCATAATCTTACATATCTCCATCGTTGTGTTAAAAATTGAGTGAAAAAACCTTTGCGCCGTTTTTGCACCAGTCGCGAAAAGTCGTAACCCCATGTAAGCACATACACGGCAATGTGCAAACAACCAAATGTGTGGTGTTTTTATGCGCCTTTCCCACCCATCGATGTTGCACCACCCACCAATTTAGGGCGGCAAAGGTTTTCGGCGTAGTCGGCCAGGTGGTCGGCGCTCAGGTGGGCGTAACGGCGCACCATCTCAACTGATGACCATCCGGCCATCTCCTGGAGCGCGTAGAGCGGCGTTCCAGCTTGTACATGCCAAGATGCCCAGGTATGGCGGAGATCATGAAACCTGAAGTCTTCGATGCCGGCACGCTTGAGAGCTTTGCGCCAGGCGTGATTGTTGGCGCGGGTGACGCGGTTGCCCTGGTAGGTGAACACCCAGCGGACATGCTGACCAAGCTGGCGGCGCAGGATCAATACAGCCTCGGCGTTGAGCGGCACGGCAATGGCCTTGCGGGACTTGGCCTGGTCGGGGTGGATCCAGGCAATGCGGCGCTCAAGATCGACTTGGGACCATTCCAGGCCGGTGATGTTTGACTCGCGCAGGCCGGCGGCCAGTGCGAAACCGGCCATGGCCGCCAGATGCGGCGGGAGAGTGGTTAAAAGGCGTTCAGCTTCTTCATGGGTAAGCCAACGAATGCGGCGTTTGGATTCAACCAGCATGCGGACTGCGGGTGGCTTGTCCAGCCATTCCCATTGATTGGCGGCGATGCGGAATATCGACCTGATAACAGCAAGCATGCGGTTCACGCTGGCAGGGGAAGCACCGTCATCGAGCTTGGCTTGGGTGATGGCTTGAAGGCGGTCGGTGGAAATAGCAATAAGCGGGATGTCGCGCAGATGCGTATCCAGCCAACGGAGGTGAGACTTGTCATCTTTGAGGCTGGCTTTATGCGCCTTTTCAGACAACCAACGCACAACGGTCTGCTGCCAAAGGTAGCGGGGCCGGTCTCCAATTTGGTGGACACGCCAGTAATCGGCTTTCAGGCGGTCGTGGTATTCCTGGGCTTGGGTACGGTCGGCAGTCCGAGCGCTGACAAATACTCGGTTGCCGTTGGGGGCCGTGAAACGGACGTACCAAGTTTTACCGCGCTTGACGATGGGCATAGATTATCCTCGGTTTTTACAACGTACCCACTGCGTAGGTGTTCGACCAGATCGGCATCGATGAACCTCCAATGGCGGCCAAGGCGGGATGCAGGAATCCGGCCGGCGCGGGCCATGCGACGCAATACCTCGGGGTTCAACCCGAGGAAAATAGCGGCATCGTGAAGGTTCATTATTCGCATGTCAATTCGTTACAAATGTAACCCGTTATCCGTTATTCAAAGTGTTACGAGTGTTACCCTTGCTGCATGGG